>JAUXKG010000299.1 GCA_030624355.1 Acidobacteriota bacterium | reverse complement strand
CCCGGGTCTCCCGCTGCCGAGGGAATCAGAGCATCCCCCATGGCCGAGACGATGGCCAGCCGCTCAACGGCCGGCTCCGCCAGAGCGCCCACCGTCGGCGGAACCCAGTAGACCGCGCTGGCCGCACCCGCCTGCTTGACGAACTCACGGCGCGACAACCCGCTCTCACTCTGAGCACTTCGATTCTTTTTCGACTCACTCATGATCTCTTTCTCCTCCATCTTCAGGCTCCCCGGCTGAAATGATTCTCCACCAGTCGGCGCCAGGTGTAGGCCGCCACCACGCTCACCGGTATGTGGGCAAAGGACAGGTTGCCACAGGGAATAACGGCGGCGCTGCTGACAAACAGATTCTCCACGTTGTGCGACTCAAAATCGGAGTTCACCACCGAATTCTTGGAACTCTCTCCGGCCCGGCAGCTGCTGGTCTGGTGTTCGATGGTAAAGCGCTTGGGGGGAGTCGCATCGACCTTGATGGGGCGAATCGCCATCCTGTCGTACAGCTCAACGATGAACTCAGTCCCCTCCTTCAGGCTCTTCAGGATTCCCGGATGGCTGCGGTTGTAGACGTGTGTGCCAGTGGGTGTGACCACTCCCTTGTCCCAGATCGGAGCCCCAACCGTGGCAGCGATCGACCCCAGGCGGCTGCAAACGGTTCTCATGTACTCTTTGTGCTCCCAGCCGGGTTGGGGAGCAAAGGAGTGCAGCGCCAGGACATGAGGATAGGCTTCGTCAATGGCCGACATCTTGGAGTCGCGGATCTGCACACCTTGATAGCCGAGATCCGCCTGGGAAATCGTAAAATCGTAGCGTTCCACTCCACCGTGGAGGTCTTTGATATCGATATCGAACAGGGCGTCCACTCCATGGCCGATGTCTCCATCCAGATGTTTTCCTATGTTGTCATTTTCCACGATCAGCCGGTCTCCCAGCACCTCTCTGGGACCGTAGCCGGAACGCATCAGAAGAACCGGCGTGCCGGCTGCTCCACAGGTCACCAGCACCTTGGGCGCCCGGGCCTCCCGATATTCTCCGTACTGGGTGTAATGAACCCCCCTGGCCACCGCCCGGCCCCCCTGCTTTTCGATGATGACCTTTTCGATTTCGGCATCGGGAATGATCTTGACGCCATGCTTCTCACACTGATGAATGTAGTAGAGGCTGCTTCCCTTGGAGTCATACTTGCAAAGATGCCCCGAGCCGCAGTAGCCGCAGTTAATGCAGTTGCGTCTGCCCATAGGCGAGGGCTTGGGCTGCCGACCCATGGCTAGAGCCGCGTCGCGAAACAAATTATTTCCCAGGGTCATGTTCTCCGCCACGGAAGGCCGGATGTTGTAAACCTGGCTGATCTCATCCACGGCAGCCTGGAACTTCTCTTCCTCCCAGTCGACCCCGCTCTCCCGACGCCAATGGTCGTAGTCTTCGCCGAAGGGTAGGTGGGCATTGCCTCCCCAGTGAAGGCCGCAGCCTCCCACCATCTTGTTCTGGTGGCCGTCATAGGGCCAGGGCTGGGCCCGAAACTCCTGGTAGTTGATGTTCACCACCGCCCGACGGCGCTCGGGGACGCCATAGCCGGGCCGCAGTTCCGCCTGGCCACGGATATAATAGGGACCGCCCTCGATCAGCGCCACTCGCAGTCGGTCTCCCGTCTGGGGGTGAATTCCATGTTCGGCAATACGCGAGGCGATCAGGCAGCCGGCCGTACCCCCGCCGGCCACAATCAGATCGTAGGAATCGTACTCTGGCATGTTAGTCTCCTATCTGAACTCCGGCTTTTCCTCAAGATAATGTTCCCGCATCTGCATCCGATAGCGTTCCATCAATTCCTTGTTCAGATCGACGGGCGGCTTCTGTCCAACCGGAAGCAGGGGCCGGTAGTCCACGCCGGAAAGCTCCTCTCGGTGCGTCTTCTTGGCTTGCTCTACCAATGAGGCAGAGAGAAGAAAGTCCATGGCGGAAGCCGCCAGTGCCTTGGCACCAGCCACCGCCCCTTTGTGGGCGATAGAGGTGGCAGGAGCTACTGCCGCAGCCCAATGGTGGGCCGCAATGCCTGGGATATTAGAAGGAAAACCAACCTTGACCGTAGGTACGATCCAGGTCAGATCACCTGAATCGTTTGAGGATGTACTCTGCACTGCGAGCTTCAGAGGCTTCACCTGTTGATTCAGTCCCTGAGCTTCTACGCCCAGTTCGGTCTGTAAAGCTCTGGCCAGCTGCTGCTCCTCGTCGTTCCACTCCGGCATGCCCACCAGCTCAATATTGCTTTGCAGAACCTCGGCCACTGTGCGGCTACCACGGGTCGGCCAGACTGCACTGATCACATTCACTGAGAAGGATGTCCCGGTCATCAAGGCGGCTCCCTCAGCGATCACCTTGGCCTGTTCAAACAGCCTGCTGACCTTCTGGGCGGTAGATTCCCGGAAAAACCACCAGATCGTGGCTTCGTTGGGGATGACATTGGGCTGGACTCCCCCGGAAGTGATCACGCGGTGGCTGCGATGGGTTGGCTCCAGATGCTCCCGGTACTTGTCAAAGCCAATGTCCATCAGCTCAACAGCGTCCAAGGCGTCCCGTCCCTTCCATGGCGCCACCGCTCCATGAGCACTCTCCCCTTTGAAATCGAATTCTGCTGAAATCAATGCATACTGGCGAACACCGTATGCGGTCCCGAAATCGCTGTCAATGTGGGGATGAAAGAGAATATCCACGTCGTCAAAGTATCCATCCCGAGCGAAATAGGGACGGCTGATCAACTGCTCCTCAGCCGGCGCTCCGAAAACCTTCAGCGTTCCTTTCAGATCAAACTCGTCCATCGCCTTCTTCACGGCGAAAGCGGCTCCGATCATGACCGCGGCATTGACATTGTGCCCCTCAGCGTGGCCAGGAGCTCCTTCCGTCAAGGGCTGATGCTCTACCACTGCTGGAACCTGCGAGTTGCCGGGAGTGGAATCGAATTCCGTGTGAAATCCGATCACCGGTGTACCGGATCCGTAAGTGGCCATGAACGCCGGTGGCATGCCTGAAATACCTCTCTCGACCTTAAATCCCGCCGCCTCCAGGATCTCAGTCATGAGCCTACTGGTCTCAAATTCCTGCATCCCCAGCTCCGCAAAATAGAAGATATTGTCCCCAAGAAGCGCTATCGATTTGCTGTTTCGCTCAACCACCTCCAAGGCAAGGATCTTTTCCTTTGGCAGTTTTTGGACTTGGCCAAAGTTTGACGCGCTGAACAAACAAACACTCAAAAAGAACACTCCGCCCTGCTTCAGAGATTTTCTATTCATTCGTCTTGTTTCTCCACGTCACTTCAGAATCGATTGTCCAAGAGGCCGCCTTCGCTCAAACATTCGGCTTGGGAACAGCAACAGTCTCCTTTACCAACCGATCGGGGCTGGCGCCGCCACTGGCCCTTCTGCCAGTTGACTGTCGTCTGACGTCTCGTTGTCTAAATGCTAGTTTTTCCAACTGGGAAAGGCAATTGAAATTCCTTCCATGGTCTGTGATTCAAGTGGCTTTGGCCACGGATACAAACGAGCGTATACTGACTGCTCATGGGCCGATCAGCAAGAATGACGATCATGGTTCTCCTGCTCTGCTTCGCCTTGGCTTGCGGGTCAACCGATTCGAAGCCCTCTTTGACTGACCCGGGCACCCAGCCACTCGAATCACGAGTTCGAGCCCGAATCGCCGGACTTGAGGCCAATGCCTCCCTGCACGCCAAGCATCTGCCCTCCGGGCGCCAGATAGCCATCCAGGCAGATAAGCCGATGAACTCTGTCAGTGTCATCAAGATCGCGGTCATGGTCTTGGCCTATCGTGACGCTGAGAATGGTCTTCTGAGCCTGGAGGAGCGTTATCTTCTTCGTCCCCAGGACAAACGGCGGGGAAGCGGAGTCCTTCAAGGGTTCGCACCGGGACTCCAGCCGACCTACAGGGATCTGATCACACAGATGATCATTACCAGTGACAATACCGCTACCGATATTGTTATCAAAAGACTGGGGCTCGAGCGAGTGAATGACATGCTGGAGACACTGGGCTATAAGGAGACGCGATTGCAGGGCACATTGGCGGACCGATACCGCAGGCGATGGGAGGTTCTGGATCCTTCTTATTCCTCTCTTACCGATCTGGAGGTGTTTGAGCGCGGCTTCCCCTCGGATCCGGGTGCAGAAGAGCGAAAATTTGCCTTAAATGCGGACCCCGCCGAATGG
>JAUXKG010000155.1 GCA_030624355.1 Acidobacteriota bacterium | reverse complement strand
TGTACGGTAGTGCAGACTGATTCCAATATCCCCCACGTTCGTTTCCAGGAGACGCTCGTAGAGCCGGCGCGCCAAGGTGCCGTTGCTGTTGATACCGACGGAAAATCTAGTGGACGCATAATCGATGACATCAAAAATATCCTTCCGCAACAGAGGTTCGCCTCCGGTGATGTTGAAGCGGGCCACACCCAGATCATCGGCACGATCGATACATCGAAACACCTCCGGCGTTGTCAACTCGTCCTTTGTTCCAAACTCCCACACCTGGCAAAAGTCGCATTCCAGGTTGCATCGCCTGGTGATCACTAGATTGCAATAATAGGGACGATGCTTGCTGACGGTGGCTCGCAACGTTCTCAGTGCAGTCTTGAATGAATTTCGAGACATCACGCCTCCGATCCTCAGGATCTCAAAGCTGGAAAAGATTCCTTTTGGGGTCCAAACCCGGGTTGGCGCACCCAGTCATGTTAGTCACATTCAGTCTCCCGGTAAGCAATCCTCTCATCAGGCAAGCCGGGGGCTCGTTCGTTCAGTACCAAATTCAACTCAATCCGCAACCACCAGCGAGGCTTGTCTAGGATCCTGATGGGCACAGCCCGGTAGGACCCCTCCAATGGGAACCAGACGGCAAAGTTGTGATCCTCACCATCACTCATTCTTCTGGTTTGAAACTCGGCCTGAACAACCTTGGTGAAGTTCTCTTTTTCCCCGTCTTCCAAAGGCAGCCCGAAGGTCTCATGAAATACGGTCTTCTTGAGGAGCAGTTGATAGGGCCTGGCATTATAGACATAAGTTACGGCCGCATCTCCCAAATCCTTCTGCCAACCTTCCCGCACGGCTTGCTTCGCAATTGTGTCGATGAGTGTTTGGACCGCAGTCAAAAAGCCATACGGTGATCCGTAGCCTTGCCCAGACCTGTCGTTGGCTAAACGTCTCTGGCGGTCGGGCGGACCCTCCAGCAACCGCTTTTGATACTCACACTGGACTGCGGTCGCGTTGCTGAAGTCAAAGTCGTGAGTGGAAGAAAACTCACGGATCTCAGAGTAAGCCTGCCAGGGCTGGACCACACTCGTGGTTCCAGCGTACCAGAAACGCTTCTCCGCTTTTTCGCGTCCATCAGCCTTGTGGACTTCGGACAGACTATTTTCCTTGGATTGACGCATGAATCCTTCGAAGACTGTCTCTTTCAGCACCGTCCCCTGCAGCGGGGAGTCCGCGTCTTCCCAGCGGGAGCGTTCTTTGCCGTACCCCCAGCGATTGATCCTCCCGGGAACCCGACTCGGCTTGGACCCGAAAAGAACCTCAATCTCTTTCATTTGCGAAGAAGGGGCGGACGAGGACAGTTTCGAAAGAGTGATCGTTCCACCACCCACGTTGTCCTTTCCAACCCAAAAGAAAAGCAGGCGAATTTTTCCCTTCATACGATAGTGATAGATTTGGGTCTTTTCAGCTAGATATGCCGTATCCTCCTTTGCCATCCCAGAAAGACCGCCCATCGACCAGAGAAGGACCACCACGAGTCCTCTGGGAAACCGAATGGCCATCAGGAGTCACCTCTCAACTGAGCCGGATACAGGACCAACTCCCGATTAATATAAGTGTTCAAGATCCAAACCAGGTTGGTTCCAGTGAAAATCAACACCAAAAGCCAGTCAGCGAGTCCCAGGATTGTGAAAATCACGATGTAGTAAGGAAGGGCCGCACGAGTCGCAAAAAAAATAAAGCGGCGGAGAAAGTAGTGAATAGGATTGGACATGTCCCTCTCCATCGCCTGCTGGTAGGCCAGACCAAAGTCACTGGTCTCACCGGCTTGCTTGTGAAGCCTCCGCAAAAGGGCAATAACACCAAAACTCAAGACCACTCCCAGGACAGAACCCCAGCCCAGCCACATCCAGATCACATCTCCCGTCTGGCGAAAAAGGCCCACGCCTATCCCCGCAAATACGAAAATGTAGTAGAGGTAATCGCAAACCATTTCAAACCACTCCCCAAAAGGGGAGACCTGGAATCGCACCCGAGCCAATTCTCCGTCACTTCCGTCCAACATGCTGGCAAACCAAGACATGAGGCTTCCTGCCACCATGGCTCCATAAGTCCCAAGAGAGAAGAGAAAGCCGGCAATGATACTGCAGAAAAGGACCATCAGAGTCATCACATTGGGGGTCACGGGTGTGTTTACCAGAAGCTTGCTGATTCTCAGAGAGACTCGCCGGTTGGTTCGCGCATAGACACCATCCGTCTGTTTCATAGTGGCCAGAAAGACTTTATCAGAGGCATTCTGCACGTCCTCTGGACACTCGATACGATGCCAGTAATAACGCCCTATATGCACCACTGCCTGATCCTCGGAATCTCGCCCGTGGAGTTTCAAACCAAACGGCTCATATGAACTTTCTTCCTCTGAGTCCAATCTGCGTGTTTCAGAATTGCCCGGTGTACCGATTCGATAGGGAGACTTGGCCTTGACAGGATAGTTGACCCCATACTCATCCACGAAGCTGACTCTGTGGGAGCACTTGCCATACACGGAGAGGCCTTCAACAAGCAATCTAGGATCCACCAGGGTATCGGCCCGCTGCTCCACAATCGGCCCTTCAGACTGGCCCTGCTGATTGAAAGTTCTGGGCTTGGAAATTTGTACAGATACACCTGAAATGCGGCATTCGTCTTTGATCAACTCGGTCCCACGGTCGGGAGAGTCCATCCAGATCTCAACATCATGAACACCGCACTGGCGAAAGGCCAACAACTGTCTCTGGAGCAAAGGAAGACCAGCTATTCGCGTTTGGAACAGCTGGCTCTTCCATCTTTGGATGCCGGCCTGTTTATCACATCGCAAAATAGCGCGCATCAGCTTCCACTATCCCAGTCGGTCGACAAAGGAACCTGTCTCAGCAAGCCCTTCTGCCCACGCCAGCGCCTCAGGGGTGTCCACATCAACCCATTTTCGAGGTCCGATGTCCCAGGTCTTCATGACCCCAAGCTGAGCCAAAATCCTGATTGCGCCTGTCAACGAGGCATCTCCCAAAGACAAACTCTTTTTCATGGCGGGGAACACCGCCTGGCTCAACAGGAACATTCCAGTGTCAACGCAGTTGAAGTCGAAGATGTTCTTTCCGATGCCCTGTATTCGATTGTCTCGTGTCCTTACTTTTGTGGCATCATCCAGATCAAAAATCTGTCCAACCTTGGTATCTGTGGCCAGCATTCCGCCCGCGGGTGGCACTTCGCACTCAAGCAGCTGTTCCACGATTGACTGTTCAAAGAAATGATCCGCCATTAACAAAATAAAAGGGGCGTTGATTCGGTCGTCTACCGCCATCAGAGACATGCCGTTTTCGAGATTGTACTGGGGGTTGTAAACCCACTCCACATCAATGTCCCTGCCAATTGAAGGAAAAGGATGAGACTGAACCTCGACTCCTCGATATCCCACAACAATCGATACCTTCTTGATGCCGGCGGCACACAGCAGGTTCAGGGAATGCTCCAAAAGTGGCCGTCCAACTACCGGTGCGAGAGGCTTCGGAACACCCAGACTCGATAACCGGTTCCCATTCCCAGCTGCCAAAATCACTGCCTGAGTAATACTGCCACGCCCCACCGATGAACCTCCTTGCTGGTGAATAGTGCCTTTCGAATGCAGCACGAACTCCCCCTTACAAACCCAGAGAGGTATGATACTAAACTCAAAGATAAATGAAAGCCAAACCAGGGGAATCGGCTGTTTCCAGTCTTCCGCAGCGGTTCGGTACAAGCACTCTATGCGGCTTTTAATGAGCTGGCTCGCTCCATTCAGACTGCACTGTCGCTAGGGGAACTTGTCGGTTAGTCAACAAATCGGCTGCCTCTGTGTCCACCGGCTGTAGCGAAGAAGATCTGGCAGGATCCAAGGCCCAACCCGGTACAAATTGAAACCCCAGTGTTTGACAAGCATCTAAGGACTTGCGGACAATGGACTCAGTGAGACTTTGAGGAGGATATCTTGGAGCTGTTGAATTCAATCGGCGTGAGTATCATCGCCTTTGTTTTTGTTCTCGGTGTGATGATCTTCGTCCATGAACTTGGACACTATCTGGTGGCGAAACTGCTGGGGATTCGAGTAGAAGTCTTCTCCCTCGGATTCGGCCGCCGTCTGATCGGTTTCAAAAGAGGAGATACTGATTATCGGGTCAGTCTGCTTCCCCTGGGAGGCTACGTCAAAATGGCTGGCGAGAACTACGATGAAGAACTGACGGGAGAGGTGGGTGAATTCATGTCTCATCCCAAGCTCCATCGCTTCGCGGTAGCGGTCGCCGGACCGTTGATGAACATTGGTCTAGCCTTCGTTATGGTGGTGGTCAGCTTTCTCATCGGTGTACCGACCTACAGATATCTACACCAACCCGCAGTCATTGGGAGCATCGAACCCGCATCACCTGCGGCTCAGGTCGGTCTTCAGCGTCAGGACATAATCGTGTCGATCGACGGCGACCCTACGGCAACCTGGCAAGACGTAGAAATCCTTGTCAGCATGAGTGCCAACCAGGAATTGAATCTGACAGTCGAACGCGAAGATATCCAGCTGCAAAAGCGTCTCACTCCTGTAGTTGCCAAAGAGCTGGAGGTGGGAACAATTGGAGTCACACCGTTCATCGCCTTCACCATCAGTCAGGTCCAACCTGATACACCGGCTGCCCGGGCTGGGCTCCAGCCGGGAGACGAGATTCTCAAGGTGGTTCGAGGGACACAGACTGCAGTGGGTTTCTATGAAAGCCTCGAAACCATCTCCTCCAGCCAAGGGGAGTCCCTTCTTGTGGAAGTCCGCAGGGGCGACCAGATCTTTGAAAGAACCATCACTGCCGCCGAAATCGATGGTCGATGGCGAATCGGCACGGTAGTCAATCTGGTCCGTGTGCAAAAGCATGGACTGCTGGAAGCGATCCAGAAAAGTCTGGAGCGCAACTACCGCCTGACCGCTTTAACCTTCAACGTATTGGGAAGAATCATCACTGGTCGGACTTCTGTTCGAACTCTGTCCGGTCCCATTGAGATCGCCCGCTATTCGGGACGGGCCGCCTCCACAGGAGGCATTCAGCTTCTCAGCTTCATGGCGTTCGTGTCGCTACAATTGGGAATCCTCAATCTGATGCCCATCCCCATTTTGGATGGAGGTGTTATCGCGCTTCTGGCACTCGAGGGGCTCATGCGCCGCGACATCAGCATTAACATCAAGGAGCGCATCTTCCAGGTAAGCTTTGTCTTCCTAATGGTGCTGATGGCGATAGTCATTTTCAACGACATCGCCAAGACCCTTCCAAATTGAGGGACCAATCTCTAGTCCCGCAGAAAACCAGAATGTGTAAACAGTAGGGAACCCCCTACTGTTTACACATCCTCGTCTCCACCACGAATTCGGTCGTAGGGCTGAACGACCGTCGAAGCAATGTTGCAGAGGTGAGCACTGGTACGCCGAAGGGCCGCAGATGCTCCAGCGTATACGACCGCCATATCGGCGCTGAGATCACTCTTGGCAACCCGGCGCCTGAAGGCGGAAAGCTTTTTCTTGACCGCACGGTGTGCCTTAATCACTTTCTTAGCCTTCTCCGGATCGTCTTCGCGAAAAGCCTCCTCGCACAGCTGAAACATGGGACGAATGTCACCTACCATCTCACACAGTTCATCCCTGTAGGGCCCTTCCCGTGGACTCTGGGCAAGCCCGACCAGATGACCGAGACCGCTGGCAAAATCGCCTATTCGCTCGGCATCCTGGACCATACTCGCTAGGACAAGACTGGCAACTAAATCTTGCTGAGGATTCACGGAGAGGTGCTGAAGAACGGTCCTGCGCACCATTCTCTCCCCTTCATCGACTGAGTCGTCCATCCGCTCCAAGTCGGCAGAAAGGGGCCGATTGTCCAGCAATGCTTCAACTGCCAGATCGAACATGCGCCCTGACTGAGCCAACATGGAGGAAACATCTGAGAAAGCGGCATCGATCAGACTGGAGTGGGTGCCGGATCCAAAAAGCCGTTTAAACATCTTCGTGCCTCTAAAATACTTTTAACCCAGAACGCCTGCCATCAAAAGTAATAAAATGGGTAATCCAAAAAAACCGAGCACAACATAAAAGACAGCGAGAAAGCGATTCCGGATGGCAACGTTGCCGATCCAGCGTGCCATCGCCAGTGGCAGAGCCCTGATGGGCGGGATGCCATAGATGACGACGGCTCCGGTCAGATTGAAGATAAGGTGCGCAAAGGCCACACTGACAGCGGCCGCACTACCTGTCACCAGCGCCGCCAGGATGGCAGTGACAGTGGTCCCGATATTCGCTCCAATAACGAACGGAAAAGCCTGTTCCAGAGTTACCACACCAGCGCCCATCAGGGGAACAATCACCGACGTTGTGAT
>JAUXKG010000445.1 GCA_030624355.1 Acidobacteriota bacterium | reverse complement strand
TGTGGGGCCCTTCGTTGCAGGCCTTGTCATCGCGGCGCCTGCGGCCCTTCGTGACGCCGCCTTCATCTGAGCGCAGTGAAGAAACCTTTCACTGAGCGTAGTGAAAAAAACCTATGCATAATCCGGTCTGGCCTGCGATCTGCCGGAGCGTGCTGCGGGTATCCTTATCTAGACTCTACAAACTGGTTGGTAAAGTAGCGGTCCAGTTCCAGCGGCGGATCGGATCCGCCGTACTCGTACATCAACTGCACTGTCTGCCTCCAGTCAGCCTCGGCCATCCATCCCAGCGGCCTTCCCTCGCTGTTGGAGGTGTGCAAAAGCGGGCGGGTGGCTTCAACCCCCTGTTCCAGCGTGCCCTGCTCCGTCATCGGGAAGTATTTGACTCCAATGGAGCCTGCTTCTGCTGGGTGTTCCAGCGTGTAATGCCAGCCCTCCACGGTAGCCGTCACGAAGTCTTGTACCAGATCGGGATGATTTTCTATGGTGTCCGGATGAACAATCAGACCCGTGCTGAGTGCGTTGATGTTCCACTCGTAGTAGGGAACTGCCTGAAGGTCGGGGTCTTTCAGCACCGCCGAGATATAGTCACCAAAGAGGTACCCATTAATGTAATCGACTTTTTTCCCCAAAAGGGCGGCCTGCTTCGAGTGGGGTGCCATGGCAGTCAGGTTGACCTGGTTTTCATCGATGCCATGTTGGCTCAGAACGGCTTTGAGCAGGACCGTGGCAGCACCTGCCGAGCTGATACCTCCTCTCTTACCCTTTAGATCTTCGGGTGTTTCGATTCTTTGGTCTGGATAAAAAATGATGCTGGAGGGAGTCTTTTGAACAAAGACAGCTACGTATTTAATGGCAGCGCCTTTCGAGATGGCCAACGCTCCGGTAGACGCGTCTGCCAGACCAACAGTCTCCCGGCCATTGCTGACCAGTTCACAGGTGAGCGAATCACCTCTGCCTTCCGAGAGCGTCACGTCGATCCCGTAACGACTGTAAAATCCTTTCTCCTGCGCCACCACCAGCGGCAGAGTGTGGCCCCGCAGCAGCCAGTCCAGGCGTACCGTCACCGACCGTGTAGCTTCTCCTTCAGAGGGACTGCGGGTGAGTTCTCCTTCACATCCGCAAGCCAGCAGCAGAAGGAAACCGGCCGCCATTTGTTTCACAGTGGTCCTTCTCACAAACATCATGGCTATCCGTGAGGCACGACAATGGGTGTCTACCCTGGGTAGAACACGTCGAGGGCTGCTCCTTTCTGGAGCTTAGTCCTGAAAGTCAAGACGCATGTAGCGACGCTTCATGCGATTACGATCATACCAGCGGATGAAGGCCACCAGCATGGCTGTTGCCTCCGTGGGTGCATAGTTACCTTCCCGGACCAGGCCTCCTAACACCGTCTGATCCTCCTCAGAAATCTCCACCGTCAGGCTGTGTTTTTCCGACGTGGGCAGGAATTCAGGTTGGTAGTCGGAATTTTGAGTCAGCTCTCGTTCACCCAGGATGTCCTTGATCTTAAAATCCTGAGGTTCACGTTGCATTTTCAGCTGTCCCCATTCCTTTTCCACAAGGTCCACCAGTTCCAGGGTAGCTGGGGTCGCCTCCATCACCTCGATCTTGACCGGGTGAGGATCGTAGTTGTTGCAGGCGTTCAGTTCGGCGGGGCAGCAGACCGGCACAGATAGAGTGTCGAAAACCGAAAGTAGATCCACGAAGTCACCTTCCTGGGCACGATTCCAGGCGTAGATTCTTCTCCCTTTGTCGTCGAGGTAGGTGTTCATCCACAATTTGTATGAATCGTGCACATCGTCCTCGGTCAGATTGTATTCACGAATCGACTCGGCAAAGGCGTCCTGACAGCTGCTGTGATGGGCAAAGCCATACTCCCGTTCCAGGATGATCCCGTTGCACCGGTGGCCCTGATAGTACTGGTCTAGACTCTCGGAGGCCCCCAGAATGACGTACATGGGCCTTCCTCGTGGTGATCCGCTCCAGACAACCGTGCCGGGACCGGTCACCAGACCCCGCTGGCGGTTAAACCCACAGTCCAGCCACTCCTTGTGATCATGAAGGTTATAGCCATTGAAGTCGATGCACTGACCGCCTACCAACTGGGTCATGTGCAGGACTTCTCCCCGGAGTAGGGGTATTGCCTTACCTTCGCCGGGCTGCAGAATCTGTTCGAACTTTGATTCGCCGTACTTGGGCCTCTGGATGTTGATATTGTTCCAGGGAGCGGGATCATGGGGGGTTCCCCCACTCAGCAGATATGCGGCATGTTCGAGAACTGTGTTGCGCAACACGTCCTCCCTGGTGGTACCGTGGGTTCCTGAACCCACGACTTCATCGATCAGGTCCAGATGTGTCTGATAGAGCGAAATTTCCAGCTTTACACTCATCTTCTTTCTCTTCCTCCTTTTAGCCCAGATTATGCATAAATTCTCTACTGCATCGTCGAAATCACTCGTCCTGACTGTGTTGCGCTCGGTCGGCCTCCTCAGCGTACCCTACAGTATGCTTGCGGGGGCCTCGGTCGCGCGCCTTGTCAGGCCGGCGCTTTCGGCGCTTCGTGTGACGAGAACCTATGCATAATCCGGGCTAGCCCGCATTAGGCATGAATTCTCTACTGCAGCGACGAGAACCTATGCCTAATCCTGGCTGGCCCTCCAAAACTGAACATTCGCGACCTATGAAAAGCCAGTGACATCTCTTAACATGAAAGACTAAGGACATGGAAACAACCACAACACCGGAAGAGAACATGGACGCTTCCCTTCGGATCTTGGACCAGGCCCGAAACCAGGCACTGGCATTGATTGACGGAATCTCACA
>JAUXKG010000175.1 GCA_030624355.1 Acidobacteriota bacterium | reverse complement strand
TGGAGGGTCGCATGTGGTGACCAAGGTGGGTATCGACGCCACGCGCAAGTCCAACTATCCTGAAGAGATCAGAGTTCCCGGTTCGGACGAGATCAATCTGAAGGACTACATCCCGGGCTGGTCCAAGTAACCGCCATTCTAAGAAAAGAGGGGACAGGGTAGACTGTCCCCCATTTTCCCCGTCAGGATCAGTCAGATCCGCGAGCATCCGCGCTTTATCCGTGAACATCTGTGGGATGTTTGGGCGGGACGATCCAGCTGACTCCGATGGTCAGGATGAATCCAACCAGGAAGCCGGGAATCATCTCATAGAGGTCGTAGTAGGCTTCTTTGAAGAAGAGCACCCAGGCCATGGCGGCCAGGAATCCGCCGGCCATCCCGGCCAGCGCCCCTTCCCGGCTGGTTCGTTTCCAGAAAAGGGAACAGAGCACCGGTGGAGCGAAAGCCGAGGCCAGCCCCGACCAGGCAAACAAGACAAACCAGAAGATGAGTCGCACCTCCGCAAACGCCGTAATCAGGGCGGCACCTCCAATGATCACGGTGACCAGTTTTCCCACCTTGGAGAGCCGATTCTCGGAAAGAGTCGATCGAAAGGTTTTCTGGATCACGTCCCTGACAACTGCTGAAGAAGCCAGAATGAGCAGGGAATCGACGGTGGACATCATGGCAGCCAGGACAATTACGAAGAAGATTCCGGTGATGAGGGGGGGGAACAGTTGATCACTTAAGATGGGCATGATGGTCTCCGGATCGGCCAGATCAGGAAACAGTGTCCGGCCCGCCATGCCTGTCAGGACCGCGCCCAGATCAAAGACAACGATACAAACGACCGCCAACAGACTAGCAGTGACGATCTCCTTTTCGTCTCGAGCTGAGATGAACCGGACCAGCAACTGGGGGGCTCCCAGAAAGGCCAGGCCGATGCCCAGGAAGCTGATGGCAGCCACCACTCCATCCACTGAAAGACCCTGTCTTCCCATAGGCTCAACCAACTGCGGATCAATTGTCACCAGTTTGTTGAGCATCGATGTCCATCCCCCCGACTCAACAATAGCTATGGTGGGAAGCAGTATCAGTCCGGCAAACATGAGAATTCCCTGAACGACGTCACTGTAAGCCACCGCTTTGAAGCCGCCCACAGTCGTGTAAAAAAGTATGATTGCCGTGCCGATGATGACGCCGGTTGTGTAGTTGATCCCTAGGAATGAACTGAAGGCTTTCCCGGAAGCCGTTAATTGTGCCGCCGTATAGGCAGTCA
The DNA here is from genome assembly GCA_030624355.1 of Acidobacteriota bacterium. Lineage (GTDB taxonomy): Bacteria > Acidobacteriota > UBA6911 > RPQK01 > JADFOI01 > JAUXKG01. The sequence continues at coordinate 4,707 of JAUXKG010000175.1, read as the reverse complement.
CCATGGTCAAAATGATCGCTGCACTCAGAATCCGAAGAGCATGACTCGAATCGTGAAGGTGCTCCTCCAAAAAGTCTGCCACGGTGATGGACTGGTATCGATCCGTGAGCCTCTTGAAGGGCAGCGCGACAAGGACCCAGCCCATAGCCACTCCCAGCACTTCCCCCAGGACGACCCAGAGAGCCTGCACACCTACCATGTAGCCCATCCCAGTCAGACCCAGAAGCAGCCAGGCACTCTCTCCGGTTGCGTTGGAGCTGAAGGCGATCACCCAGGCAGGAAGTTTTTTATCGGCCACGTAGTAGCCCTGAATGGATTGGCTTTCGCGACTTCCCCAGAGACCGATAGCCAGAAGAACCAGAAGGTAGGCGATCAATACTGCCAGGATCGTTCCGGAGATCATGGAACAGTCTCCTGTGAAGCTGACGTCAGGCCCTCAGGAGTCGAGGTTCGACTGCCGAATTTAGTCGGCATCGGGTGAACTTGACGTTTGACGAGGTGTTGACCCGCTGGAAGAACGATGGTTGAGGAAGAAGAGGATCGCCAGCGTAGGACCCAGGCCGGCGGCGGCGGCCAGTAGAAGCCAGGCCGTCCAGGGCAGACCGGCAATCATCACTCACCCGAGTCCTTGACGCTGACCTTTTGGCAGGCCTGTGACAGTTTCTGCAGACCCACAGCCACTTCTTCTTCAGTGATCAACAGGCTTGGAGCGACACGAACGACGTGGGCACTGATTCCCCCCAGTCCGACCAGCAGACCCTCTTCCCGGGTAGCTTCCATCAGTGCATTGGCTCTGTCGGGATCGGGCGTCTTGCTCTCCCGGTCAGTGACGATTTCCATCCCCTGCATCAGGCCCATTCCCCGAACCTCCCCGATCCAGGAATGCTTCTCATACAGGGAATCCAGGCCCTCACGCAGCTGCCTGCCCCGCTGGGCGGCCCGGCCCGGTACATCCTCTCTGACCATCACGTCCAGAGTGGTCTCGGCAGCGACCATGGAGAGAGGATTGCCTCCAAATGTGGAGATACTCTTTCTGGTCCAGGCATCCGCTATTTCCTTCTTGGCAATGGTCGCACCTACCGGAAATCCGCTGGCAATTCCTTTGGCCATCACCATGATGTCGGGTTCAACGTCCCAGTGTTCGATACCAAACCACTTGTCGCCAGTTCTGCCGAAGCCGGCCTGAACCTCGTCCATGATCAGAAGACCTCCGTAACGGCGAATGATTTCCGCTGCGCGCTGGAAATAGCCGGCTGGAGGAACAATAAAGCCTCCGGCTCCCTGAATGGTCTCGGCGAAGAAGGCAGCCGGTTTGCCATTGGTTGTGGTGACGATAACCTCTTCCAGATCTCTGGCAAATTTCTCGGCACAGTCGTCGTGGGGTGGACCGAAGGGGCATCGATAGCAGTAAGGCGACATGGCGTGCTTGATCCAGGGAATGGATGAGGAAAGCGGCCGCCAGGGGGCCTGAGCATTCATATTAGTAGCCAAGGTGCTGCGTCCCGAGTAGGCGTACCTCAGTGCCACGATCTCGTCCCTGCCGGTATAGATACGGGCCAGCATGATGGCCGTCTCCACTGCCTCTGTACCGCTGTTGCTGAAGAAGCATTTCTTGAGGGCACCCGGTGAGATCTGTGCCAGGCGCTGGGCTGTCTTTACCTGCGGCTCGTTAAGATAAAGGGTTGAGGTGTGGTTCAGTCGGCCGATCTGTTCCCGGACCCGTTCCACCACTTCGGGATGACAGTGACCGATCGAGGTGGTGAGGATGCCGCTGAAAAAGTCCGAGTATTCCCGTCCATCAGAGTCAACGGCAATCGCACCGCGTCCTTCCACCAGAACCAGCGGTTCCCTGTAATACGCCTGGACCGAGGGAAACAGGTATTCTTTGTGCCCAGCTCTCACCTCCTCTGTAATTGTTTTGGAATCGACCTGACTCATTTCATGTCTCCTCTCTGAGGATGATCACAGCCAATGATCCTCTCAGACTCGCTTTCATCATGTCCAGCACTACATTTCATACCATAAAACCCTTGGCAAACCATCTTTGCTTATCTTAATCATAGCGCGGTGCCCGATCACATGCATTCCTTCGCATGGAGATAATGGGCGGCACCGATTTGACGGGGAAGGCGTTTGTTGGATCTGACATTCTTGGTAGAAGAGGAGGAGTTGATTTTTGCAGTGTCTCGGCCGACGGGATAAACTAACCAGATCGTTTGAGTTTATCTCACAGTTCATCGGGTCAGGGGCCCAGCTTTTGCAATCACGACTCTGCCGCAACCTGCCGACCCTGTTTCTGTTTTGGCTGGCCGGGAATCTCTGTTTGTCTCTTATGGCCGTGCCCCTGCCCAAGAAATTGACTCTGCGCGGTGTGGTGCGATTAGGGGAAGAAGGTCCCCCTGTACGGGGAGCACTCGTGCATTTGGATTCGCTGCGAGGAGACACCTACGATGAGACCTACACCTGGGTGGGTGGAAAATTCTCTTTCAAGAACCTTCCCGCGGGCCAATACAGCGTGATTGTTCTGGCGCGCGGATATCCGAAGGTGCGCAAGACAGTCGATATCACCCCCAGTTTTGCCGACTCCTCGGGAAAGGTAGAGATCACGGTTGAAATCCAAAGACCGGGAGCCGGGCAGCGGGCTCGAGATCTTCAGCAGACGGTCTCTGTTCGTCGTCTGACGGTTTCCAAGAAGGCTGAGAAAGAGTACGAACGAGCACGGAAGGCAGCGGTTCAGTCAGATTATGACGCCATGGTGCGTCACCTGAGGAAAGCTATTGAGTTGGAACCCCAGTTCGCTGAAGCGATGAACGATCTGGGAACTCATTATCACCGGGCCCAGCGCTATGAGGAGGCCATTGAACTGTTCCGATCCGCTTCGCGTGTGGATCCGGATGCCTTTACCCCCCATTTGAATCTTGGAGGATCGCTTTTGGAAGCCGGACGTCCGATCGAGGCCCTGGAGGCCAACGGTCGGGCCCTGGAGCTGGACTCGAGCGATTCTCTGGCTCATGCTCAGATGGGCATTGCACTGTTTACCTTGGGGCACCACCAGCCGGCCCTTTTCCACTTGAATGAAGCTAAAAGAATAGATCCCGGATCGGCTTCCAGCCCTCAACTGATACTGGCTGATATTTATCTGAGACAAGGAAGAAAAGATCGAGCGATCTCGGAATTGGAGGACTTCCTGGCCCTTCATCCGGATCTACCCAGTGCGGTCAATGTTCGGAAAGAGATCGAAAGCCTGAAGGGAAATGGAGAATAGCCTCTGCCTCCCGTCAGCGGTCTGAGCGGAGGACGTTTAAAACTCCGTTCCAGGGCGGAATAGCTATGGAGACGTCTCCATAGCATTTAGCCTGGCAGGAAAGGCGAATCGGGGGATGAGACTCGCATTTGGAAATGCCGAAGTTGTAGCCGAAATATTCCAAGCGGATTTTTTCAAACTCACTGACGGGAGACAAATTTTCCTTGCCCCTCAGAACCCCAATCCAGCAACTTCCGCAAGTCCCGGTGCGACATTGGAAAGGAATGGGACCCTCACTGCAGCGAGGATCGGCCGATAGATAGTCCCGCCGGTCCATCCCAGCCGCCATTGAGATGTCCTGTCCGTTAATCGCCTTAAAGCAACACTTTTTGTTACGTTCGTCAAAGACAATCGCATGTTTGGAGTTGACAGTCTTCAGGAAACTGAAAAGACGGCCCCTTTTCTTGAGCTGCGCTCTCAGAAACCGTTCGGGCGAAGATCTTTTTACAGAAGCCTCAGTCGAAGCTGTTGCAAGAGCGGGCAGGCCGATCTGTTGCAGGGCCATGAAGGCGCCTGCCGTGATTCCGATCAGATGAGACTCCGGGATCTTGAGATCTGAGGCCAGTGTTTTTGCAACCTCACGAATCTGGGATTCCAGGCTCTCGTCGCAGGAGGTCAGGCTCTCAGCAAAGGAGCGAACAGCCGCTTTGACTGCAGGCCAGTATTGGAAAGCAAAGAGAAGGTGGAGTGAGGAATCAAGCTGCTCTTTGAGCCAATATCGTCCCTCCATCTCCAACGTCTGCACCCTTTGATCCAGATCCTCAGATTGATTGAGGATGTGGTGCAGGCGAAGTGGCCAGAAAGCAAACCAAATGCGCGTGGCGTCCTGGTCGACCGGATGGATGAGCGGCAAAAGAGCCTCCAGTGTTTTCTGCCAGCTCTCTTCGCTGTGAAAGAAATCGCGTGTGGTGTTTTTGTCGATGTCCATAACTCTTCAACCAGTGCGCCGACGATATCGTGTCACAATCTATCGTTCAAGCGAGATAGAATAGCATAGCCGGGCACTTCTGTGGGCCTCTCGAGAAAAAGGTGTTGGGCAGACTGCCCCTTTTAAAATGTCCTCCTCTTTTCATGTAAGATGGGATATCTGACAAGTTATGAAAAAGGCCCTGCTTATCACAGCCTCAGTCATTCTGGCGATCGGTGTGATGGTTTACGTTTTGATAGCCAACTCACAGCGATCCTCCCATATGCACTTCACCACTCGGGGAGGTGTACTCAAGAACGTGGTTTACTACTCCGCCAGGAGACCGGAGAGAGAGTTCCAGCACCAATGTGATGGCAAATTCGCCGACATGCTCGACGATCTGTATGAGACTCACCTGAAACTATGGCAGGAGAAATACGGAAGGTAAGCCCCGGATAGCGTTGAGTGACGGTCCGGGTAAATCATTTTCCACACC
>JAUXKG010000119.1 GCA_030624355.1 Acidobacteriota bacterium | reverse complement strand
TTCTTCGATGTGCGGCTGTTCCTGAGAAGCCTGAAGCCCCTCTATTCGCTGCTGGAGTGCAGTCCGTGCAACCTGAAACATCCACTGCTCCAGAGGAACGTCTTCCGGTCGAGTCACTTCACCCGAGCTGACCTCCAAGAACACCTCATCGAGCACTGCCTGGGGCTCCAGAGCACTGATGGGAAGATTCTCCACGGTAGCATGGTGGTACAGTTCACGGCGAATGTAGTTCTCTATTTTCTCCAGGTTCTGTTCGATTGCTCCTTCCAGTTCGCGAACCTCCTGGGCTGAGGAGTCGGATGTAGAGATTTCGGGCTGTCTCTGCCAGAATTTTTCGCGATTCAGCTGGCTCTTGAATCTCTTGATTCTTCGCAAAAGCTCTTCAAAAGAGCGCAGCACACTGGTCGCCGGATCGTTCTCAACCTCCTCGACACGAATTGCCCTCTGCGGCATGGTCAAAACCAGCGCAGCATGGAACTGCTTTCCCCTCGGCAGCTTTTCCAGGGCTACATGCAGGTTCAGGTCATGGGAAGCAAAGGTAGGCAGAAGTTTGCCGATCTTCCGGGACTGTCTCTCAATCAGACGGCGCAGGTCTTGCGTTACTCGTAAATGACGGTTCTGAATCTTGAGGTTCATACCGCCTGAAATTATATGACTTATTCCGAACAGGAGGCAACCAACTCAGGATCTTGACGGCGGTCACGATCGCCTTTGAAAACCGCTCGTCCCAAATGGCGGTCGAACACCGTGAACTCCGAATCTCCCGGGTCATTCTTCACGATTCGTTGGAATCGATTCAACTTGGCATCCAAATCGTCGACATAGTGAAGAATCAGGGCTTCCATCGTTTGGGGCTGTTTGGGCGAACCCCATTCCAACTGGCCCTGGTGGCTCAAAATCAGATGTTCAAGCTGAGTCAGGAGCATTGATGGAAAGTCGGAAATCCTAGAGGCCTCCGCCCGCACCAAAGCGCTGCCCATGACGATGTGCCCGATGAGGCGACCGCGAACTGTGTAAGCCGGATTCTCAGGAGTGCTCAATTCCTCCAGCTTGCCGATATCGTGCAGCACTGCACCAGCAACCAACAAGTCTCTGTCCAACTCAGGATACTTGTCAGCAAAGAACAGGGCGCTTTCCAACACAGACAACACGTGCTCTAGAAATCCACCCCAGTAATTGTGGTGGATTTCGACGCCGGCTGGATAACTCTTGATCTTATCCTCATTCTTCTTCAAAACGTTGTTGAGAAGCTCTCGAACACAAGGCTGGGAAGTGTGTTCCATCACCGCAGCGAGAAGCTTTTCCCACATCTCCTCAATGTCATACTCCGTTCGCGGAATCATTTCACCTTCGTCAAAACCGTTCAATTGGTCTTCCGGAACCGTCTTTCTAATCTTCTCCACGACAAGCTGTTTGGTTCCACCGTAATGCTGTACCAAACCTTGATATTTGATGAGGTCACCCTCGCTAATCCGACCGTCGCAATCCTCAACGTTGTTCCAAATCTTCGTTTCAATCTGGCCGCTCCTGTCTCTGAGCACCAATCGCAGATAGGACTCACCGTTTCGCTTCAAACGCAGCTGCTTGCGCCGAATTTGAGCATAAGAAGTGACTGTCTCGTTTTCCTCAAGATCCTTGATGAGTTTCATCGTCGTTGCAGGGCAAGATAGCATTGAAGACTGACAGCCTGCCCGGGCGTTTAAAATCGGTCAGAATCCGCATTTTTCAGCCCAATATGGGCACTAACAACCATTTCTTTCCACTCTGAGACAGGCTGCTCATTGCCTGTCGCCTGCCGCTCTTTGCCTGTACAATACCCAAAATGCCTGTAGTTGCACTGTCTCAAGTTAACGGCGAGGATCTGGAGTCTGTTTTTCACCAAGAGATTGAGTGCTGGCAAAACGAACTTTTCTGGGACTACCGTCCGGCCATAGCTTTGATTAAGAAATATATCGCTTCTGGAAGCTTACCGGGCTATGCGATCAGAATCCCTGCCGGAACTGTTTTGGGTTACTGCTACTACATCATCAATGAACCGGTGGGGTACATCGGTAATATGTATGTCTTGTCGGAATCGGCAGATCCAGCCACTTACGCAGAGCTCCTGAATCAGATCGTTGGCAAGTTGGAGTCCGATGAGAAAATCCGGAGGATCGAAAGCCAGTTGTTCGCCTTCAATTGCGACCTGGCACCTCTTTTCAAGTACCATCGCTTCAATGTCATCAAGCGCCATTTCCTGTCGCGAACCATCGATTCGGTCAATGACAGCAGACAAACACCGGCCTCACCGCCAACAGTCCGCCTCGCCAAATGGCAGGAAATGTTTTGTAACGGTGCGGCCGAGGCAATCTACGACAGCTACCGCGGCTCCCCTGATCACAGCCTCTGCCATGACTACCAGTCACTCCAGGGGTGCACTCGTTTCCTGCGCAATCTGGTTGACAATCCAGGTTGTGGCACCTTCCGTCCTGAAACCAGCCTGGTCGCTTTGGACTCCGATGGAATAGTTTGCGGCGTACTGATGACCTCGATTATTGATCCTGATACAGGCATGGTTCCACAGATTTCCGTGAGGAGGAGCCATCAGGGAAGAGGGATCGGATCTTTACTTTTGAAGACCTACTTCAAAGAAGCAGAACAACACGGAATTGAGCGGGTAACCCTGTCGGTTTCCGAGGTGAATCAGAGGGCTCACCAGCTTTACCTCCGACTGGGATTCAACAGAGTCAGAGGCTTCCACGCTTGTACTCGTCCCTGACCGGGTTCCTCAAGGTCCCAATCTTTTCGACCGTGATTTCCACCACATCGCCTGCTTTCAGAAAGACCGGCGGATCACGGTATACACCCACTCCTGAGGGAGTCCCCGTGAAAATCAAATCACCAGTCTGCAAGGTAATGGCCTGTGAGATATAGGAGACCAGAGAATAACAATCGAACATCAGATTCCGGGTGTTGTCCGATTGTTGGACTCTTTCATTTACACGCAACGAGATGTCAAGCTGGTGAGGATCACCCAATTCATCTCCCGTGACCAGGAATGGCCCACACGGAGCAAAGGTATCGCACGATTTTCCTCGCACCCACTGTTTGTCTGAAAATTGCAGGTCCCGCGCACTTACATCGTTTCCAATGGTATAGCCGGCGATCGCATCACGGGCCTCTTCGTAAGAAAAGTTCCTGCCGGTTTTCAGCATCACGACACACAGTTCAGCTTCAGGATCGACCTTCTGGCTGATCGCTGGAAGTCGAATCTCATCCTCGGGTCCGATCAACGAGGTGGAAAATTTGCAAAATATCAGAGGATTTTCAGGGACGGTGGTCTTCTGCTCTTGGGCGTGATCGTGATAGTTCAAGCCAATAGCCATGATCTTCCCAGGATTCAGAATAGGGGCCAACAACCGCACATCCTCTTGCGAGTGGATCGCCAGCTTGGTGGCCTCTCCACTCTTTTTCATCAGGTCACGGATCCGCTCCGCCGTCTGAATAGCCTCCCTGCCATTAGTGAGCCAAGCCTTCAAGTCCTTCGATTCCAAAAGGTTGCCAAGATCCGCGATTTGACCGCTGCCGAGCAGTGCTTCGCCTGCTCCAATCAGATCAACGATCATTCCCGGTTGAAGCTCAAATCCAAATCGGTTCTCACCGTCACGAGCAAAAGTACAAAATCTCATTGATCTCCAGCTGCCTCGACCGGCGTACGGACCAGTTTACTCTTATCCAGGATCTTGATCCTCTGCCCGGGATAAATGATCTGGCTGGCCTTCAAACTGTTCCAGCGAAGCAAGTCTCCTAGACGAACTCTATACATACGAGCGATCTTTGCCAGTGTGTCTCCTCTTCTCACAACGTAGGTGTCGGGCAGTTCCACTCGCCTTCCCGACCAGTTCCTGGGCGAGGAGCGGAACCCCGAAAGAGGGATAATCAAATGCTGACCGATGCGCAGACGATGAACGTTACGAATGTGATTGACTTGCGCAATCGCCTGAATCGATGAGGAATACCTGCCTGCAATCATTGAAAGAGTGTCCCCGCGCCGGACCTTGTGGTGCTCAAATCGAACCTTCTTTTCAGGAGGAAGGGAGGCCAGGCGTTCCTGCAGCAATTCCCCCTTGCCCAAAGGAACCTTCAACCTGTATTCCGGATAATCGATCGGAGTGATTCCTCTTCTCAACTCAGGATTGAATTCGACAAGTTCGCTCACCGGAACACCGATCTCAGCCGCTGCCACGCTCAAGTCAACCTGCTCTTTTAAGGGAACCAGCTCAAACTTCATCGGCTCCTCCGGCTCCACCCGAAATCCATAACGTTCCGGATCGTGAAAAATGATGAGAGAAGCCAGAATCGAAGGAACGTAGTTTCTGGTTTCCCTGGGCAACAATCTTCTCTTCACCATGGTCCAGTAGTCTATCGGACCGTATCGTCTGAGGATTCGTCCGATCCGATTCGCACCGCCATTATAGCCGGCCAGAGCCAAACTCCAGTCCTCGAATCGTTCATACAGGTCCCTGAGGTGCCGAGCCGCTGCGTGGGTCGACTTGATGACATCGGAACGTTCATCGATCCACCAGTCCTGTCTCAAACCATACTGTCTCCCCGTGTATCCGATGAACTGCCAAATACCTCTAGCTTTGGCACGAGAGTATGCGCGCGGCTTGAAGAGGCTCTCCACGTGAGCCATATAGATCAGATCCTTGGGAACTCCCTCCTTGTCAAAGATCTCACGGAACAAGGGCAGATACCTGCCTGAACGCTTCAGCCCCTCCTCCATAACCTTGCGGCCCCGGGTCTGATAGTAGTTGAGGAATCGAACCACAGAGTCGTTCAAAACTACCGGTATGTCGAATCGGGACTCGAGAAGATCCTCCCCCATCAGCTGCTTCAGGTGAGAGTCCACCTTGATGGTATAAAGATTGAGGTCCGCGATCTCATCCAACGGAGTCGGCTCCGGGTTGAAAGGCTGAACCTCCAACGGGTCGATCAGAGCCTGTATCTCATACTCCTGCTGCTGCGACAAAAGAAGATAGTAGGTACTCTCAACCCGCGGGTAAGTGAAAAAATCAATACCAGAATCCTTCAGAGTCCGGAGTGACTTCTGAAAATACTGGCGCCCTTCCTCGATTCGTCCCTCAAAAAAAAGTGATTCGCCCTGGGAGAAAAGATTTCGGGCCTGCTTGATAACCAGTTCAACGGGATCTTCTTCAGCAGAGACCGCCTCTGACAGGTCTTCTTCAGGCTGGGTATTCGAGTTTTGGGTCTCGGTGGCGGCCGGGCCGGGAGCGGGTTCAACCGTCGACAGCCTCCGATTCGAAGTACAGGCCGACAGAAGAAATATTCCAAGAACTCCCAGAAGAGCTGCTACCCAGGTGAAGTTCCGCACAGACACCTCATCAGGACGAATTATACTATGGGTAGCCGCTATTTCTTTGCAAGGTCATTGCGCAAAAGAGTGGCCGCTTTCGGGAGAAGCTCAATGGCTCTCTGAACCTGAGGATCAATCTCCAAAGCTACCTTGAAACCTTCTTCGTCGTCAAACAGGGTGGAAAAGAGCTCCTGCTTAATTCGGTAGACAATCGAACGACGGTTCTCTTCAAAGGCTTCGGCAGCAACCTCGACGTCCTTGCCCTGCACAAACTCCTTGAAATGCTGCAGAGTCTGATCCGTCACGTTGGTCTCAGCGACTAACCGTTCCCGCTCGTCAGGTGTGAACTGGTTCCTTTCCTCACGACTATATTGGTAGCGAACGTCCGACTGAATCTCTCCATTGGTCAGTTTGTTCACAAACTCGATGAAGAGATTTTTGCGGTCCAACAGTCTGAGCAGCTTGCTAGGCTGTCCGAGGCTGACCTCCTGATCGGGAGTGATCCCACCCCCGCCGAAAACAACCCGTCCGGCATCAGTCTGATACTGTTCCTGCTCTTCGCCACTGTTCTCCACTCGATTGAAGTAGTAATCATACAAGCTGTCTGAGTAATCGCGCTGAATTAAACGGTCGCTAGGAGTGTAATATCTCCCGGTGGTTAGCGCCAGTCCCCTGTTCCCCTGCAACGGATAGATGGTTTGCACCAGAGCTTTGCCGAAACTGGTTGCTCCTACGATCAGAGCTCGATCATGATCCTGCAGGGCACCGGCTACAATCTCGCTGGCACTGGCACTGTTCTCGTTAATCAACACCACCATCGGATACCGCTCCTCACTCCCTTTCTCAGCCAGAAACTGCCGCCCACTGCCATCCCGGCCGCGGGTGCTGACAATTAGCTGTTCCTTTCGCAGAAAACGACCGGACACAGCCAATGCTTGACTCAGAGCTCCTCCCGGATTGTCTCTGAGGTCCAGAACCAAGCCCTTCAAAACGCCTTCGCCCAGTTCTTTGAGAGTGGCATTCAACTCCTTCCCTGTACTTTCCGAAAACTTGTTGATTTTGAGGTAGCCGATCTGCGGCCGGATTAGAAAGGCGTATTTGATGGTGTACAGCGGGATCTCGTCACGTGTTACGGAGAGCTCCAGAAATTCCAGTTCCCCGGGTCTCTCAATCGTTATATTGACCTTTGTACCTTTGGGGCCCTTCAGGTTGGGAATCACCTCGCGATTTAGGTCCCAATCACCGATCGGTTCTCCTTCAATTCTGGAGATCACATCACCAGCTTTGATGCCTGACTTGTAGGCCGGCGTTCCAGGAGTGGGGGGTTCTACGACCACCACTCTTCCACTACCGGGAGACTCTGCCCGAATGGTAATGCCCAAACCGTAATATCTTCCCCGCTGTTCCTCCTGAAGCCGGTTGTAATCACCTCTGGTAAAAAAGGAACTATGTGGATCCAGTGTGCGAAGCATGCCGCGAATGGCACTCTCGACCAGCTCCCGAGTGGGAACCGTTTGAACATAGTTCCCCTCTACAGCGGCCAAGGCAGAGGTGAAAGTTCGCAACCAACTCTCTGAGTCCTCTTCCGCCGGAGAGCCGGCGCTGACTCGATCGCCAAACCAGCCACCCAACACTGCCGTTGTCAGCACGGTAATAAAGAGAAATATTCCCAGTCTGTTTCGCATCCCAAAGCCCTCAAATATCGCGATTATCAGTATAGCATTGTCCAGATTGCCGGAACGAGCTTTAGATTCGCCGACTGGGGCTTAGGCCGGATTATGCATAAATTCTCTACTGCATCACCGTCGCCTTCATCTGAGCGCAGTGAAGAAATCACTCGTCTCCTGACTGTGTTGCGCTTGGTTGGCCTCCTCAGCGTACCCTACAGTACGCTTGCGGGGGCCTCG
>JAUXKG010000067.1 GCA_030624355.1 Acidobacteriota bacterium | reverse complement strand
TGGTGCAATTCTCAAAGTGATGGACGTCCATCTGGAGAACAGTGTTTTCTAAATCTTGTTCAGCGATGACCTTCATCGTTCGCAATCCGGACTTACAGACTATCCATAAAAGGCGCTTTCCACAACAAATGTGGAAACGTTGTGAAAACGTCGGGCAGCAGGCAGCGTGGTGAGGTCTTTTAGCGTCTTGCACGCAAAGAGTGCATCTCTAAGGCCCTCCGGGGAATCCTCACGGATGCTATCCCGGATTTCTCACACCCCCTCTGCTGCATCGGCGCAATGATCCGTCCTGTCTGGGTTGCACTTACCCGCTCACAAAAACTGTCCCTTCCATGAGCTTTCGTGCCGATCTTCCAATCACTATCTCTTGGATGCTAACGCCCCCCTTATCTTCCTTAACTTTGGCATTTAGAGAAAGGGTTCCCGATGGATGACCGATACTTACCGTTTCCTCCCGCTGACGACACACGCGGTGGACAACAGAGTCTGGAATCCTAGTGGCTGCAGCGGTTGGAATCGCTGCAGTCACGGCAAAGGTTTTGTGAAGATGACCCATGGCCATGACTCTGGCCAGAAGGTCAACTTCTTCTGTTTGGACTACGCCACCTTGCAAAGTCTGAAAGCTGGTTGGCCGAGCCACGAATACGATTTTTGGGATACTCGTGTAGTGCTGGTAAGCTTCCCTCCAGGAAGAGCACAATCCCAGAATCTCGCTGATTTTGGCCCGAAGTTCCTCTAAAACATCGAGAATTTCATGACGTGAATCGATTTGCTCCGGCAATTCATCGCCCCGCAAGCCTATCTGATCGGCAACCACGAATCCGGCAGGATTCCCAGCATCCACGATAGACACGTCCACAGTTCTTCCATCTTCGAGAGTAATCTGGTCGCGTGGATTGGCGGTGGGCAACAACTTGCCGGTTGTTCCTCCGCCCGGATCCAGAAAAGACAATTTGATTTCCGCTCCGCTGCCTGGAACTCCATCGATCCGAAAAGTCCCAGCGGTCACTACTTTTCCATCAGAGACCGGCACTCGTGAGATAATCATCTTCTTGGTATTGGTGTTGAGGATTCGGACCCGGGTGAAGGGTTCCTTTGCTCCCACCAGGCCCTTCTCAATGGCAAAGGGACCTACTGCCGAGGAGATGTTCCCGCAATTTGCCGAAAAATCTATGAAAGGCTCGGCGATACTGACCTGCCCGAAGGTATACTCCACATCAATCTCAGGCGAGGACGAAGGAGCGATTATAGCTAGTTTGCTGGTGAGAGGATCCGCCCCTCCCAAACCGTCTATCTGCCGTGGGTCGGGACTTCCAAAAGCGGATAGCAGCACGCGCTTTCTCAGTTCCGGGTCGGGGGGCAAATCCGAATCGAGGAAAAAGAGGCCTTTGCTCGTCCCACCCCTCATGATCGTGCAGGAAACACCGGCATCACTCATGAACCCTCCAGCTGAGGCAGCTCTTTCCCTTCCCCATCTCCTCTGAGATTACAGTTTAAAGAACCGCCTAGCATTCTCATGGTAGATCTTTTCTTTGGCCCCCTGGGAAGCCCTCATCGCGGTGATGGCTTCTATAGTGTTGGCCACATACTGGGATCCACCTACCGTGTCAAAGGGCATGTCTGTAGCAAACAAAACCCGATCCTCACCAAAAAAAGCCAGGCCGCACTCCAGGGCCGGCATCGAGCCAGTAGTGACCGTATCGGCATAGAACATGGGCAGATAGTCATGAGGGTGCTTTTTCAGCCTCTGAAACAGGGCCTTTCCGCCGGGCTTCTTTTCCAGCTTGTCAAACCCTTCGCGAATTCTCTTTTCCAGATAGGGAACAATTCCGCCGAGATGATGGGTCAAGATTTTGAGACTGGGGTACTCGTCAAACACACCTGTACACACTAACCGAGTCATGGCCACCGCGGTATCGTAAGGCCATCCAAGAATCCGATACATCTGATAGCGAGATTCCTCTTCGGCTGGATAATCGGTAAAGTTGACGTTTCTAGCTGGATGAATCAAAACAGGAAGGTCAAGGTTGGCCATCTTTTCAAAGAGAGGCAAAAACTCAGGAGCATCCAGAGCACGGCCGCCGCCCAGGGGCGTAAAGATCTGCACCCCCTTCAACCCCAGTTCATTGACGGCCCGTTCCGTTTCCTTCAAAGCTGCATCCACATCGTTCATGGGAAGAGCGGCGACTGCTCCCAAGAAACGCGTGGGATGTTTTGCCACCAGCTCTGCCATCTCATCATTGGCCAGGCGGGCCAGCTCAGCTGAATTTTCAGGTCCTCCCAGCACTTCCAAGGGTGGATTGGCCAGCGCCAACACCTGCACGTACTCCTCAAACATGTCCATGACCTTGAATCTCTTGTCCAGATCCCACAGAGTCGGGACGTTTTCGAAGAAGGCTTTCAGATTCAATTCAGGAGGGGCTGCTTTGAGGCAAGCTGCTTTGTACTTGGCAGGCAAGATGTGGTTATAGGCGTCAATTTTCATCGGCCAGACAACTCTATTTTGTAGAGGCTTTCAGCCCGGCGTTGGTCTCCTTTCGCCAGACCGAAGGGAGTATAGTCAGCCTGCTTTGAACCTGTCAATTTAACCTAAGAATCGGTGACACGCACGTAATTGCCAAAAAGACTCTTGTAAAACAACAAGTTGAGAGGAGTCTGGTACCGATAGCGCTGACTCCGGCTGGTCTTGATCCCCTAAAGCCCCAAGTCCTGCATCCTGGGCTTGCCCTTCCTAACTTAATTCGGTGCCAGACATCTCTGAACACCTGGATTTTTGGGGCCATTGTCGGGAACTACGTGCGTGTCACCGATTCTCCGCCTTCCGTGTGCTCGGTCGCACGCCTTGCGGCCACATCTTTTAGGTAACAAGTGAAGCAAATTCTCTCAGGGTGTGGCTCCGGTCTTCACCTTTGGCACCGTAGGGAATGATGGCAATCTGGTCGATACCGGTCTCAGCAAGCGTTTCGATCTTCTGGCGGCACTCCTCCGGGTTCCCGGCAATGGCGAATTTGTCCACCAGCCAGTCTGGAATGACTTCCGCCTGGCGGGCCTTTTGCTCCATGTGCTGGTAGTAATTGTAGACTCGACGGATATTTTGCAGGACTTCCTCTTGTTTTTCGTCCAGTGTGAAGGGCAGGGGATGGGCGAGTACCCGGGCGACGTGGGCCTTAACGGCGTCTTTGGCTCCGGGGCCCTGAGACACGGCACAGGGCACCCAGAGCACGAGTTCCAGGTCCTGAGGATCTCGTCCGCAAGAGCGAGCGCCCACCTGGATCTTCTCTATGGCCCGCTGCACGTAAGCGGGTTCAGTTCCCACCAGGATGATCACCCCATCTGCGATTCGGCCTGAGAGTTCCAGCATTTTAGGCCCGCTGGCAGCGATAAATATGGGAACCTTGGTCTGCTGTCCGTGTTTCAGGTGAAGGCTTCCTGTTGCCAGCTCAACCTCATCCCCTCTAACCAGTGAGCGTATGTCACTGATGGCCTTCTCGAAGTGGGCCAAGCGGGCAGGTTTCATACCCATTGTCTCGAGTGAGCTGTCCCCCAAACCGATTCCGAGAATGAAGCGTTCTGGGTCCATTTCCGCCAGGGTGGCAAAGGTACTTGCCAGCACAGAGGGGTGTCGGGTGAGTGGATTGGTTACTCCAGTCCCCAACTTGATCTTTGAGGTATTCAGGGCCATAGCGGCTAGATTGACATAAGCCTCGCGCCAGATCAGATGAGAATCACCCACCCAAATGTGGGTAAACTGCAACTCTTCTGACAAGCGGGCGAGATCGATCATCCTGGCTAAAGATTTGGTTGGGAAGAGGCCGACGCCAAATTTGAGAGATTTCACTTATCCTCCCTGAATGGTAGCTGGGCGCTCTGGCGGGGGCGTTTGCTGACTTCTGCCTGAAATTCTAATGACCCCGTCAGTGATGACAACCGAAACTCCCGGCAGGTCTCCCTTGGCAAAGGAGTCCAGGGCATCCTCGGCGACCGACCCCTGGATACGGTCCAAGAGGACAAGGTGTGCGGGTCTGCCCTCCTTCAGTAATCCGATGGGGAGACCGTGAGCGCGTCCCACATTTCCAGTGGCCATGGCAATCGCCATCGGCGGTGGAACCGCGGCCACAGAGGATAGAAAGCCAATCTCACGAAGCATTCCACGGGGAATGACTCCCGTGCCACCCGGCGTATCAGTTCCCACCAGAACGCGCCTGAAGGCACCCTGGTCCCTGGCCACCTCGAGCAGCCGAGCGGTCATACGCAAGTTTCCGGAACTGCAAATTTCCAAGTACTGGTCCGTCTCAGTAACGATCTTCACCACATCCTCTTCCGGCATGGGTATGGGGCCACCCGTAATGTGACCGACGATGTCGGGGGATAATTGTTGGATAATGTCAAATCCGGCCACCTGACTCACACCTGAGCGAGAAACACCCCCGGAGTGAATCTTTACCTTGATTTGTCGCTCTTTGGCCCATTTCACGTATCGTCCTGCCTCTCCGTTGGGCAAAAGGCTGTAATCGTAGAAGATAAACTTGACGAGACGAATTCCAGCTTCCGCAATGGCGTCAAAGTCTTCTTCTTTGAGACCCGGCACCAGAAGCAGTGTCCCCCCGTAAACTGTGGCGCCGGACGGTCTCAGATTGTTCCAGCAGTGCTTGGCTAAAAGGGCAAGGGACAGCGCCACCTGAGGAGGGGGTGGAAGGGAAAGACCGGGGAGGTGAAGTTCACCGGCAGAAATGAGGGCCGTCACACCTCCGTGCAGGTAATGAGTGATCCAGCCGAGAGAATTCTGGGCCGGTGTAAAATCACCGAAGGTAGGATGAGAGTGAGAATCGATTAAACCCGGAATGGCCGTGATTCCACCAGCATCGACGACCTGGTCCGACGGCACATCGATGGCCTGACCAACCTGCCTGACAACTCCATCGTCGATGTAGACGGAGTCAGCATCGCGGAGGGGGTTTTCGATGTCCCCGGTGACCAACGTACCGATGTTCTTGATTAGAATTGAAGACATGATTTATCCTTCACCGGTTGCTTGCAGGTAGTCTGTCAACTGGGCGCGAATATTCGGCACAAATAGCTCTTCAACCGTCATCCGCCGCTGGATGAGTCCTTGCTCGTCCAGGTATTGCAACAGAGCCTCAAGGGTTGGTCGACTACCCTCCACTGAATAGTCCCAAATCTTTTCGCCAAAAATGCGGCGAGCTTTTTCTATTTCATCGATCACCCAGGGGAGGCTGACTGTAAGTGCAACGGTGTCGTAGAGGTATCGGTAGTTCAGGTCCCTCGCTTTAATGAAGGCCTTGTAAAGGCTGATAGCCACCCAGGGGTCCCTTTCGAAAAGTTCGGTCTTGAGAACGAAGGTGTGCATAATGGGAAAGATCCTGGTGCGGCGGTAATAGTCACTTTCTACCTCCCGGTAATTGGGAAATAACCGTCTCACCTTTGGATGGTTGGCCTGGAAGGATGGCGGCATGATGACCGAAATCAAGGCATCGAGCTCTCCTTCCTCCAGCATTTTTTGCAAAGACTGGCCCGGACTGATTTGTTCGACGCGGACTTCAGCCGGCAGCTCCATCTGGCCGTGAATGGGAGTTCCTACCATCCAATGAATGTCCTCTGCTGACACTTGATACTCATGCTTCAAGAGTCCCTTAACCCAGACTGCCATGGTCATTTGGTAGTCCCCGACCCCGACACGCTTCCCTTTCAGGTCCTGGGGTTTTTCAATACCGGCGTCAGAGTGTATGTAGATGCACGAGTGGCGAAAGATTCGCGAAGGGAAAATGGGCAAGGCAATGAAGCGCTTGTCCTCCCGTGAACGGAGGATCGTATATGAGGAGAGAGACATTTCCGAAGCGTCAAACTCCTCATTGTTCAGCATACGCCAAAAGGTTTCGCCCGGAACCAGAGCAAGGTAATTCAGGTCAATGCCCTCCGGACGGATAGTCCCCTCCATCAGGGCGCGCGTTCGGTCATAGTTCCCACAGGCTAAGGTTAACTTCAGGTTCGCCATTTCAGTCCTCCTCCCATCTGACGCTTTGCAATGTCCTCTTCTGGAAGTAAGAGTCCTAAATGCTAAAACTTCAGGTCGCTAAAAACAATCACTTGGACGGATTTTTCTTGTAGTTGCTCTCTGGCCGCCCACTAGAGGCCTCTCATCCTGGCTGCCTTACCTCCAAGACTCCATGACCATTTTCGAGTTTCTATCCAATTGTATATACTAAGTACTTCATTTCATAAACACGATTAAGTTAGTTGATGGCTCTTGTTTTATTTTCTAAGAATCAAGCCTTTCATCATCCTGATTTGGGTTCATGTGTTTGGGCCATAGTGGAGGAGGATAATGCCTATTCATTTAGAGGTGAACGGCCGTTCGCACAGCGTTGAGGTCGAACCCAACACTCCGCTGCTTTATGTCCTGCGAAATGACCTCCAGCTGACCGGACCGAAGTTTGGCTGTGGGCTTGCCCAGTGCGGCGCTTGCACGGTCCTGCGGGACGGCAAGGCGATTCGCTCCTGCGTTACCCCAGTCTCAGCTGTCCAGGGAAGTAAAGTGACGACGCTGGAAGGACTGGGAACTCTGGAGGACCCGCACCCCATTCAGCAGGCCTTTATTGACGAGCAGGCGGTACAGTGTGGTTACTGTATCAACGGAATGATCATGACGACCAAGGCCTTCCTGGACCAAAATCCGAGTCCCAGCGAAGCTGAGATCCGAGAGGCCTTGGCTGGCAACTTGTGCCGTTGCGCAGCCCACCTTCGGATCATCCGGGCGGTCCAGCGTGCGGCACGGGAGGTGCGGGCATGACTGCAACGGGAATCTCCCGCCGACAATTCGTTAAGAGTGGCGGTGCGCTGGTAGTCAGTTTTAGCTTCTTTCCTGCCACTGCCTGGCTGAAAGCTTCACAATCCGGGCAGGACCTCACAGGCTTCAAACCTCTGGGCCCTGAAGAAGTGGACTCCTGGTTGGCCATTTCCCAGGACGGTCAGGTGACCGTCTACACCGGAAAAGTGGATCTAGGCACCGGTGTGGAAACGGCCTTTGCCCAGATCGTAGCAGAGGAGCTGGATGTCGCCTTTGAGCGGGTGAAGATGATTATGGGAGATACCGCTCTCACACCCGATCAGGGCAAATCCACCGGCAGCCGGGGAATTTCGATAGGTTCCCCGGCCCTGCAGACCGCAGCAACTGAGGCCCGACAGTTCCTGCTGAATCTGGCATCCGAGCATCTCAGAGCTCCCACCAGCGAACTGGAAGTGAAGGACGGTGTCATTAACCTCATCGGCGATGCTTCCAGACAGGTCTCCTACGGAGAGTTGATTGGAGGGAAGCGTTTTGATATTCAGCTGGACGTCACCAGCTACGGTGATCCCATAAATCCCAAAGGCCCGGTTGTGAAAGGCACGGCCACACCCAAAAACCCCGACGATTACACTCTGGTAGGCCAGTCAGTACCCCGAGTGGATATTCCAGCCAAGGTGGCCGGTTCCTTTGAATTTGTACAGGATGTGCGCCTGCCGGGGATGCTGCACGGACGCGTGGTGAGACCGGCAGCCATAGGGGCCACCCTGGTCAGCTTGGATGAAAGTTCCGTTCAGCACATTCCGGGGCTGGTCCAAGTGGTCCGAAAAGCAAACTTTGTGGGCGTTGTTGCCCAACGGGAAGAGCAGGCTATTCAGGCCGCCCGGACCCTCAAAGTGACCTGGTCGGATTGGGAGGGCCTACCCAATCAGGAGGACTTGTACGAGAGGGTCCGTCACTCCCCTGTTATTAGGACTCAGACCGGTCGCGGTAACCAGGGGGATGTGCAGTCGGCCCTGGCAGCAGCCAGTAAGACTCTGAAAGCTACTTATGAATGGCCCTTGCAGATGCACGCCATGATCGGCCCTTCCTGTGCCGTGGCAGACGTGGACAACAATCGGGCCACCATCTGGTCAGGAACCCAGTGGCCTCAGGGAGATCGGCGGGACCTGGCGCGGTTGTTGGGGATTCCCGAAGAGAATGTTCGGGTGATCTGGGTGAAAGCGGCAGGCTGCTATGGACGTCTCGGCTGTGACGACGCGGCGGCAGACGCTGCCCTTTTGTCCCAGGCTGTGGGCAGGCCCGTGCGCGTGCAGTGGATGCGTCACGATGAACATGGCTGGGAGCCCTTCAGTCCGGCCATGGTCATGGACCTTCAGGCCGGCCTGGATACCCAGGGCAACCTGGTGGGCTGGGACTACGAGGGATGGAGTCAGAGTCACTCCAACGGAGAAAAGGGGAATTATGTAGCCTGGCGTCTTTTGGGAACGGCGCCGGGATGGGACCGCTTGAGCGGCGGTGGAGGCGGCAGCCCCCCCTATCGTTGCCCGAACCGGCGCTCTGTAGGGCATTATGTGGAACCCTTGGTGCGGGCCGTTTACCTGCGCGCCCCGGGAGGAATGCAGAGCACCTTCGTCATTGAATCCTTCGTGGACGAGCTGGCGGCAGCAGCGGGTGTCGATCCCATTGAATTTCGCCTTCGCTCTATGGAGCAGCGACTCTCCATCGAAGCACTCAAGGCGTTGGCTCAAAGGGCTGGCTGGAATTCCCGCCCTTCGCCCGAGCAGAAGAAAGCGTCGGGGAACGTGGTTCAAGGCCGCGGGGTTGCTTTTGCCGGCCGCGGGACGCTGGTGCCCATGATTGCTGAAGTCGACGTGAACCGCGACAGCGGCCACGTCCGAGTGCAGAAAGTCACTATGGTCTGCTCCGGGGGACTTTTCATTAACCCAGATGGCCTGAAGAACCAGCTTGAAGGAGGTATTCTCCAGGGCATCAGTCGAACACTTCACGAAGAGGTTCAATTTGACCGAAGCAAGGTGACCAGCCTTGACTGGAGGGCCTATCCGATACTGACCTTTCCCGAGGTGCCGGAGATTGATATCGTTTTGTCCAGTCGACCTCATGAGCCAGCCGAGGGGATTGGAGAGTTGGGAACCATCCCGGTGGCGGCAGCCATTGGCAATGCCATTTTCGATGCCACAGGAGCTCGCTTGCGGCAGGTTCCCTTCAC
>JAUXKG010000143.1 GCA_030624355.1 Acidobacteriota bacterium | reverse complement strand
GGTTTGAGGACACGGTGGATTTCTTGGATCGCTCGTAGCGTGTCGCCCGTGGCGTGGAGAACCCCATTGGCCCACACAGCATCGAAAGTATCGTTGTCGAAGGACAGATCGAGTGCGTTGGCGGTCAGGGTGTCCTCTGGCTGGATGCCCAGGAGCTGGAAGTGTCGCCGAGCAAGTTTGATCGCATTGGGGGTTAAATCCGTTGCTGTGACTCGCACCCCTCGGCGCAAGAACTCCACGCTATCGAATCCCATCCCGCAACCCACTTCCAGAAGATGTTTTCCTTTCAATATTTGAGCTTCCCGCTCAATACGATCCATGATCCAGGAAAATTTGTGGGGGTTCATCCAGGGTCGGATATGAGTGAAAAATTCCGCACTGCCGACCTCCAGGGTTGGGTCCCCGACGTACTGCATCCCCAGCGTATGTCTGTTCCAGTAATTATGAACCCGCTGAAGTGTAGCTTGCGATGTGTTTGCCATTGCCGGAATCCTGTGGGTTTCTTATCGAAAGTACATGGTGTGCCACAGACCCAGATTCATCAGAGCCCAGAGGATGTGGTTGTGATTGTGGCGTTCGGAGCGATGTTCAGAGATCAGGGTCTCGATGTAGTCCCGATTGAAGTTATCTCGAATGAAGGGTGACTCTTGCAGAACTTCCTCCATGTAATCCCCTAACTCACCCCGGAGCCAATGTTTAATGGGAAAACTGTATCCCTGTTTCGGACGCCGTACTATCTGTGCCGGCAGCAGATCTGTCATCGCATTCTTGAAAATGGACTTGGTCGTCCATCCTTTCAATTTGAGTTGACTTGGGATCTGAGCGGCGTATTCCACTAGTTCGTGATCGAGAAGAGGAGCGCGGACCTCCAGTGAATGGGCCATGCTCATCTTATCCACCTTCATCAGAGGGTTTTCGGGAAGCACAAATTTGAGTTCCACATAGAGCTCTCTGTCGAGACGATCCGGTGAGGTGCACTGCTCGGCTACCTGCTCGATCAGTTGCAGAGATTCGGATATCACCCGATCTCCGAAACCATTTCTGTACAGCCCTGCCGCATGACGTGGGCTCAAGAAATACTGCCATCTCATGTGTCCGCCGTGACGGGGCAGCGAAGAACCCTCTACAAACCTCTTGAGACTGTTGGTCAGTCCTTTCTTTTGGGGACGATCGGGCAGGAGCATGGCTGCTGAATGAATCGTCTCCCAGAGCCAGTGAGGAACATGCTCGCAGAGCTGGGCTGCCTTGCTGGCTTTGAAACGGTCGTATCCAGCGAATACTTCATCGCCACCTTCTCCCCCCAGACAGACCGTCACGTGTTCCCGCGCTTTCTGGCAGATGAGGTAGTAAGGCAGGACCGAGAACTCCGACATGGGTTCGTCCAAGTGCCAGATGGCCCGCTCGATCACATCAGGAGTTATGGGGTCGATCGTCAGTTCGGTATGGGTTGTCTCGAATTGTTCGGACACGCGCTTTGCAAAAGGCAGTTCGGAGAAGGAGGACTCCTGGTAACCCAGGGAAAACGTGTGTATCGGACCCGTGGTGATCCTGCGCATCATTGCCACTACACTGCTGGAGTCAATACCACCGGAAAGAAATACTCCCAGAGGGACATCACTGTGGAGGCGAATCCTCACCGCCCTTTCCAATTGGTCGCGAAGATCGGCGATCCAGTTGTTCACTGATCCTGCGGCAGTCTTTATCTTTGGCAAATCCCAGTACCGAACCTTGCGGAGCTCGCCCTTCCTGAGGACAAGGTAATGTCCGGCCGGGATTTTCTCGATTCCTTTGAACATGGTCAGTGGAGCGGGAACGAATTCGAATCCCAGGTAGTAGTGAAGAGCCAGTTCATCCACCTCGGTAGCAATGGCGGGGACTTTCAGAAGCGCCTTGATCTCTGAAGCAAACACAAATCTGTTCCCATCGAAGCTGAAATAGAGAGGCTTCTCACCGAGCCGGTCCCTTGCCAAGAAAAGAGTTTGCCGCCCTTTGTCCCAGATGGCAAAAGCAAACATGCCATTCAACCTGCTCAGGCACTCGAAGCCCAGTTCTTCATAGGCATGCAAAACGACTTCCGAGTCGGCTTTGCTATGGAACACGTGGCCCCGACCCACCAGCCATTGACGGAGTTCCGGATAATTGTAAATCTCCCCGTTGAAGACCATCCAAAGGCTTCCATCCTCGTTGGACATAGGCTGGCGAGCCTTTTCGGAGAGGTCAATGACGCTGAGGCGACGGTGACCCAAGGAGACACCCTCGTCCACGTATTGACCCGACTGATCCGGACCCCGATGACGCATGGTGTCGGCCATCACTGAGACCAGTTGTGGGTCGAGCCAGTTAAATCCACAGATGCCGCACATGGTTGGAGTTAGTTCAAGCTGGGTCCGAGAAGAATGGCGTGCAAAGAAGTCCGCCGTCTTGCTGCGGATGGACTTTGTGCCGGAAACCTTTGAAAAACTTTATTCCACATCGCCTTACCTTGTGTAGGCTTTGGCGCGGACGTCGTCAGGCGCCTTGCCGAGGTTTAGAGATCCTGGATTTGCCTCATAGGTGAGTCTGAGACCCTCCCGAATGGAAAACGTGGCCTCGAAATCCACCTCTCGTTTTGCCAGGCTGGTGTCAAAGCTGTAATCATCAAAAAACCTCAAAGATCTCCTGGAAAGGGGAGGTTCTTGGCCAAGAACCGTGAAAGCAGTCTCCACCAATGTGAAGAGTGGCGTGGCAATCAACCGGGGTATAGTGAGTGTGGGTGCCGGAACACCGGCGAGATCGGCCATCTCCTGGACCAGTCCCCGTAGGGTGGACGCCTTGCGATTGCCGATGATGAAGGTTTTTCCCGGGGCATTGGGGTGGCTGGCCACCCGGTTGAGCGCCTCAACCATGTCCTGAATATAAATGCAGTGACGCTTGGTTTCGCGGTCACCCACAAAAAAGAAATGCCTTTTTGTGACCGCTCGGAACAGCTTTTCCGTGCGGAGACAACCCGGACCATAGACCCACGCAGGACGGATGATCACGACTGGATAGCCTGAAGTCGAGGAGTAGTCTCGCACAGTTTGTTCTCCAGCCAGTTTACTTCTTTCGTAAATCAGGTCTGGATTGCATGGTGAGGATTCGTCGGCCGGTGGATGAGTGATCTTTCCGTAAACACCCACACTGCTGCAGTGAACGAACCTGTCCACGCCGGCGGCATGCGAAAGTTCAACGAGCATCCTGCTGGCATCCCGATTGATAGTCCAGTAATCTCTTTCCGGCAGTGTAGTGGCCAAGTGTGCACTGGCCAAATGAAAGACTGTAGTCACCCCCTTGAGAGCCTGACACATCGCGTCTGAGTTTCTTATGTCGGCTTGAATCATCTCCAGGCGAGGTGTATCAGCCATTGCCCCTATTCGGGAAAAGGTTAGGTCCACCGCACGCACTCGACGGCCTCTTTGAGCTTGGTCCTTCACCAGGTGGCTCCCCACAAAGCCGTCTGCCCCCGTGATCAATACAGTCATCTTCTGGCCTCAACGATCACAGCGTAACCCCGGCTGAAGACGAGAAGCCGGTCGAGTTGTGAGATCGCCCAGAACAACGGATAGGCAAGGGAGTATATTTTGTAACTGGTCCCAACTGAGTTCAGTTGATTCCTGGTGACGGGGGCTATGGTTCCCTGCTCAACTTTGGCACTGCTCCTTTTTGCCAACAGCTTGACGTATACAGAGTTGATCAGAAGTTCGAGAATTTCGGTGAAAAACTTGGAATAACTACTGGAGGAATAGGGAGTAAAAGAGGCGCTTGTGAGCAGAGCTTCGAGGTCAGGAATGTCAAATCCTAGTCTTCTGTGCCCGTACCGGTCTGGGGTCATCCCGATGAAGTGCTTGATCCTCACGGCCAGTTTTCTTTCGTTTCCATTTGGCGTGGTCACGATGGCCCTGCCCCCGGATTTCAAGATGCGGTACAGGTCTCTGGTCAACTGAGCAGGATCTTGCAGGTGCTCGTGGACGTCGATTGACACGACCAGATCAAACTTTTGGTCACCGAAGGGGAGATAGCTAGCTGTATCGTCGAGACGATGGACTGTGTCTTCCAGTAGTAACTCCATCTCGGGAATACACTTCCCATCAAAGTCCCCCCAGGTCCAGTTTCCTCCAAGTTGTCGAAGATAGTGGTTAGTGGCCCCGTTGTTGTCTCCGCAGGTGATCAAAAGACACTCGCTGTTTTGGAGATTGCCGATATGTTTTTGTAGAGCCCGGGCCTTCAGCTTCTTCTTTAGAGACTTATCGAACATTCTCAGTTGCCAGGGACGCCTTCTGGTCATCCGTTCAATTCGGCTGTGCTGCATTCGAATACTGAATCGCAGAATCTCTTACCGGCTGATCAGATTCGTCCCAGCCGAGAATCTCACGAACTTTGGCCTTGACGCCTTCGGCATCCTGGGGACTCATCCCCCAATCCGTGCGACGCATCATCAGGTCTTCCATGTAAACCACGGATTCATTTTGGAGCAGTGTGTTCACATGATTTTCAGCGGCAGATGGGTCGATTTCGCACAACCGTATGAAACCGCTGGCCGTCAGGTGAGGAATGAGTGGGGGACGGGTCTGCAAAGTCTTCTCTGGAAGGCGTTCCTTATTGAAGGCGCAAATCTGCCGAAGTGCCTTTTCCGCCACCAGACGTGCGGTCGTGTATTTGACCCCCGATAGGCTGAAAAATCCCCGCGGCCCTCCGTTGCTTGCGTGGTTGTGGAAGACTGGTTGGACCGAAAGTTTGGTCGACTCCAGACGTTGGGCGGGCAGTAGACCCGCGTAGACCCGCACCACTTGGTCCAAAGTGGCCTCGAATCGGGGAATGGCCGAGTTGATCTCTCTCAGGAACTGGCGAATCTGCTGTTCCTCGGGATTAATACAATCCGACCGATCCCTCCACCTGACGTGGCTGGTACCCACGAGAGTCTTTTTGCCCCAAGGCAGGACGAAGAGGGTTTGTCTCGATGACTGAACGGCCAGGGCCATCGGCGACGGCGGGCGACGATTCAGCACCAAGTTGAACGCAAGAGAAGGGTGAAACAAACCATCCGGAGCTCTGGAATCAAAATGCCGAGCTAGTTCTTGGCACCAAGGACCAGCGCAGTTGACGACGACGGGAGCCGAATACCGGAGAGCTGTTCCGGACTGAAGGTCGACCGCGTCAACCCCCTGGACGTCCCCATTATCCGATATCAAGCACTCGGCTCGGACGTAGTTGAGACAGGTGGCTCCCCCGTGAACCGCCCATCTCAACACCTCCATGAGCACACGCTGGGGACATTTGATGACAGCGTCGTGCCAGAGAGCGCTGCCGCGCAGACCCTGAGTCTCCACGGTCGGGAAAAGGGAAACGGTCTGTGATGGACTCAGGAGGCTACCCGAAGGTATGAACTGATCTTCTACAAGGCCTTCATTTCGGTTCCGGGAAAGGCAGTCATTCAAAGCCAGTGCAATTCCTAATACGAGAGGATATCTGGTTCCTTTTCCATAAAGTGGCATCAAACATGGAAGGGGTTTCACTAAATCTGGAAAATGGGTCAGCAGCCACTTGCGTTCCTTTACTGATTGGAAGAAACGTACTAGGTCGAGTGTCTGGAGGTAACGGAATCCCCCGTGAGCTATTCTGAAACTGTTCCAGCTGGTCGCCCAACCGAAATCTTTCTTTTCAAGGAGAAGGGTCTTGAAGCCGCGTAGGGTTGCCTCCAAGGCCAGGTGTGACCCGTAAATCCCACCACCAATAACGATCATGTCGTAGTGTGAGGCCGCGGCTGATTCTGGATCGCGTTCGATCATACTTTCCAGCGTCTCCGCCAATCCTGGAAAACAAGGAGAGACCAAAGTACGTGACTGTGATTGACCTTACCTTCCAGGTGTTCCGACTTCATTTTTTGGATGACCTCGGATTGAAAAATACCCTCCTGTCTCAGGCGAACGGGCGATAGCAGCTCCTCGGTTAATTCCCGATACTCCTTGCGCAGCCAATTCTTGATCGGGATGCTGAATCCTTCCTTGGGACGATAGACACATTCTCGAGGGACCTGAGTAGCTGCCAATTGTTTCAGCAGTACCTTGGTTTCCCAGCCGTTCACCTTTAAGCGTGAAGGCATCTGGAAGGCGAGTTCTACAAGTTCGTGATCTAGAAAAGGCACCCGAACTTCCAGCGAACTAGCCATCGACATTCGATCCACCTTGACCAGGCAGTTGTCGGGTAGATAACTTTTCAAATCAACATAAAGACCGCAATCAACTTCCGACCTGAGACGGGCTTTGGAAAACAAGTCGAGAACATGTTGACCCACGGGCCTCTCTAACTGCTCGTGTGCAGCGGGGGTGAATAGCGCCTCGCGAGTCGCTTCATCCATGAATAGCCGCCATCGGGTATGTTTTAGGGCTTCGTCATGACGGAGGCCCTCAACAAACCGTTTGGCCTTGTTTACGAATCCTTTTTTCGTCGGAGAGGGTCTCAATCGTTCGATGATATATTCCGCAAAACCTCTTCCCGCTACAGAGGGAATGCGAGTCCAGGTTTTCGCTTTCTCCTGGGCAATGTAGGTTTCATAACCTCCAAAAATCTCATCAGCTCCATCTCCTGAAAGAGCAACTGTCACCTCCTCCCGTGCAAGTCTCGAGAGAAG
>JAUXKG010000053.1 GCA_030624355.1 Acidobacteriota bacterium | reverse complement strand
GGGGCCTCGGTCGCGCGCCTTGTCAGCCCGGCGCTTTCGGCGCTTCGTAACGAGAACCTATGCATAATCCGGGCTAGGTGACGGGTACAAGGACAGATAGGGAGGTCAAGATGTCTCAGGAAAAGAACTTTTTGTTGCTGGTACTGTGGATGTTTTGTGGCTGGGCTACGTCCCAGGACAGAATCATTATCAGAGGCGGCACCCTGGTGGATGTGAGAGAGGGCAATCTCATAGAAGGAGCGGTAGTCGTTGTGGAAGGAGACCGAATCGTCTCCGTTTCAGGTGCCGATGAAGCGGTGCCATTCGGGGAACAGACTATTGATGCTGCGGGCAAGTACATACTGCCCGGACTGATCGATCTGCATGTCCACTATGACGATTGGGCCGGGGAGTTGTATCTGAACCATGGGGTGACCACAGTCGTGGATCTGGGCAATGTGTACGAATGGATCAAGGCTCAGAAGAGGGGAATCAAGAGCGGATTTGTGCCTGGGCCCCGGCTCTTTCACGCCACGGAAAACCTCGACGGACCGGTGCCCGGTGGATCTGTCAAGAGAGTGGTCAGAACTGTCGACGATCCGGAATCGGTACAGCTTCTCATGAGCCAATATCTGAAAGATGGAGTGGATGCGGTAAAGGTTTATGACCAACTGTCGGAAGAGGTACTCCGTGCCATCGTGGCAGAAGCCGAGAAAGGTGACATTCCCGTGATCGGGCACTTCAAGGATGTACGGGTGGCGGCCCGGGTGGGAGCCCACGGAATTGAGCATACTTATGCTGTGGCCGAGGCGATTGTGGACGAACAGGCCAGAGAGGATGCACGAAACAAGGTTCGCAAAGGCTTTCCCTTGATGAGCCAATCCTTCATGGATGGCAGCAAACTGCCTGGCATTGTTCAGTTGATGGTCGAAAAAGGGCTTTACTTGAACCCCACCCTTCGGGGGAGCTGGCAGGGGGATCGAGCCTTGTTGGAAAAGGGTTTTCACTATGAAGATTTCGACCTTCTGCTGAATGACTGGCGCCTTCGCTATGTGCCCCTGGCGTTCCGGTTGGCCGTGATGAAGGAGTACCAGGAGATCGGAGTCTGGAATTGGAGGGATCTATCTTCATATGAACAGGATCTTTTCCATCTGGGGTATGAAAATACTCAGCGGCTGGTCAAGGCCTTCGTGGAGGCGGGAGGCAAGCTCTATGCGGGTACGGACTCGGCCCATCTGAGCACTCCGGGGTTGTCTCTTCACCAGGAACTGGAGCTGATGGTGGATGCCGGCGTCAGCCCGCTTCAGGCACTGCAGGCCGCCACCATTAACTCTGCTGAACTGATGCGAATGCACAATCGGCTAGGCGCTTTGGAGGAAGGGAAGGTAGGTGATGTGGTCATCCTGGAGGCCAATCCTCTGGAAGACATTCGTAACACACGCAAGATCTGGAAGGTGATCAGCCGCGGCAGAATATTGGATCTGAACTATCATGCCGATTTCAAGAATCCCCTTCCTAGAAACTACCCGGAGGACAGCTCTCATTATTTTCCTTCGCCTGAGATTCGAGCCGTTTCCCCCGAAGTATTGAATCCAGGCGAAGCCGGGGCGAGCCTGACAGTGACCGGAACCGGTTTCGTTCCCTACTCGCTGGTTCGATTGAACGGAACCCGGCTCCCAACCGAATGGGTCAGTGGGTTCGAGCTACGGGCTGATGTGGCGGCCGAACTGCTGCGGCCAGGGACTCATGCGATCAGTGTGGAGAATCCTGACTTTGCCTGGGGAACGGTTTCGCCAGGCTGGCATGTAGCTCATCTGGGCCTTCGCAGCCCTATCTCCAATGACTTTCTGATACTGGTACCGTTCCAGGATTAGGGGGCTAGGAGTTTGTCCGAGTACACCGGTTTGGCACCCAATTGACACGATTTTTTCTGTTTCCTATAATTCGGCGCAGATCTTATTCGGAGCGGTAGCATGTTCGAGACCGGTGACCTTAGGGCCGAGATTGCTGTGGGGAGCTTCACATCCGGACATAGAGTGCAGGATCGGGTGGGAGGAAGGCGTTCTTGAAACGTGTAAAAAAATCGGTATCCAAGATCAATGAGAGATCGCGATATCGTCTCGCAATCCCCCTGATGTATAAGGTCATCGAAGCCACCCAGGAGAAGCTTATCTCCGATGAGGCCCACAAAACTACCACGATCGACGTTAGTTCCGGCGGTGTTCGATTCCACTGTGATCTTCCACTGCGGCTGGGGGATGTGCTGAAAATAAAAATGAACTTTCCTGCCGAGGAGATCATAGCAATTGGGCAAGTAGTACGAATCGAAAGTGCTGAAGAGACTGAAGAGACTGAAGATTTGGTTGAGGGAAGAAATGCGGTGGCACTGGAGTTCATCGAATTGCCTAGTGAGCGCAAAGAAAGAATCCGGCAGTTGATTACACCGACGCTCTCCTTGAAGCGAGAGGAACCGGAAGGGGAGCAGGAGCAAGAAGGGTTGGAAAAACAGCAGGAGGGATTGCCAGAAGCCGAAAAGCCATCTTTCGATCCCGGCGACTTCCTGCCCCAACGGCCGGAGCCCAAAAAGCCTGAGTAAGTACCCTGTTGCAGCGACCGGTCAATCGAAGTCATCTTCAGTCTTCACCTGTTCGATCCAGGAATGGACATTGTGCTCCAGGATGTCCATGGGAACTGCTCCCGAGCCTAAAACCCGATCGTGGAAGGCACGAATGTCGAATCTTGTTCCCAGTTCCTGCTGGGCGATCCCCCGCAGTTCCTTGATCTTCAATTCCCCGATCTTGTAGGCCAGGGCCTGGGCAGGCCAGGCAATGTACCGGTCAATCTCATTGATGATGTCGTGTTCGGTTTTGGCTGCGTGAGCCTTGAGAAAGTCAATTGCTTGCCGGCGTGTCCACTTGAGATGATGAATGCCGGTGTCCACAACCAGACGAGCGGCCCGCCACATCTCATAAGTGAGCTGCCCGAATTTGGAATAGGGATCCTGGTAGAGCCCCAGTTCCTCACCCAGACTCTCTGCATACAAACCCCAGCCCTCCACAAAAGCGGTGTAGTGACCATAGCGGCGAAAGGAGGGAAGTTCTTCCAGTTCCATGGCCAGCGCGATCTGAAGATGGTGCCCGGGTACAGCTTCGTGGATTGAAAGAGCCTCCATTTCATATTTAGGTCGTACCTCTGGCCGGTAAAGATTCACGTAAAAAATTCCAGCCCGCGAACCGTCGGCTGCCGGGCCCATGTAGTAGGCGGTTGAGGTATCCGGTGCGATGTTCTCAGGAATAGGCTTGACCCCGTAGGGTATTCTGGGCAATCTGCCAAACAACTTGACCAGGGTCGGATCGATGCGTTTGGTCAGAGCACGATAGCCTTCCAGCAGCTGCTCAGCGGACTCATAGTAGAACTGGTGATCGGTTCGCAGGAAGTGAAGGAATTCCTGAAAGCTGCCCTCAAATTCCAATTGTTCGATGATTTTTTCCATCTCGGAGCGAATGCGGCGGACCTCCCGTACGCCGATCTTGTGAATTTGATCAGGAGTCAGATCGGTGGTGGTGGATACACGGGCTTGGAACGCATACAGTTCTTTTCCCCGCGGCAGGTGCCAGACCCCCACCTCCTGAGAGCAGGCTGGGAGGTACTCGTTCCGGAAAAACTCCTGAAGATGTTGGAAAGCAGGCACGCTCTGTTTTTCGATGGCATGGCGGGCCTGCGCGAGCAGCCTCTCTTTTTGCTCTGCAGGGAAATCCTGCGGAAACTGCTCAAAGGGTTTAAAAAAGGGGCTGTCCATCGGATCAATCACCACCTGGAAGGCGATCTGATCGGGAACCCGGTCCATGATGATTCGAGCAGGAAGCATTCCCATCTGGATTCCGCGCCGCATGAGCTGGATGGTTTGTTCCACATAGACCGGCAGAGCCTTCAGCCGTGCGATCCAATCTTCATAGTCCTGGAGGGTGTCAAAGGACAGGGAGTCGGACAGCTCGTTGGCCGTCTGGATGCCTCCTCGATGGGTTAGCGGGAGAAGGTGCCAACCATACTGAAATCCTTCCTGCTGCAACTCCTGTTTCTTTCTAAAAAGAGAGTAATTGAGACGATCGGCTGGCGAGAGTGAGGATGGATCAATCTCGTCTAACCGGTGCAGGAGTTGGAGGTGCCGTTGTTGTCGTTTCTCGATAGCGGTCAGGCTGACGTCGGGCCACAACCTGTTGTATCGGCGGTCTCCCATAAGAGAAGCCCAAGTGGGGTAGTCTCGAAGAGTCTGTTGCCATTCTTCTTCAAACAATTGATGGAGACGTTCAGTGGAATTCTCAGATGAAATCTGAGCGCCGGGCGTGACCCCCAAGCTAAAAATCAGGACTAATGTGAGAGTGGACTGTTGGGTTAGTTCCATTGGCCTCATCATTTATTTCCAATTCCCTCAAAGATTATACGCACCTGTTCTCGTCCAATCTTAAGGGTTGTACCTGAGATGTGCCCGCAAGGATCCAACTTCAGCCAATTTAAGAGCCATTTCGGGACCATTGGCGTTTTACTCCTACACCTGAACAGGGGACTTCCGATCTGGTTTTCCGGACAAGTTAGACAGCCTCCCTGTGTCCTTGCCAGGTAGACCTTTGTATCGGGATTGTCAATCACCAACTGTACTCTAAATTGCGAGACGGCCACAGATAGTGTATAGATAGCCTGGCCGAGTCCTCCAAGTTCGATCCGGTCAACGAGGGAGACCCAGCCAATGAAACGAGCGGTTTTCTGGTGCTCAGTTCTTGTTCTCGCAGGCATTTCTCTGTGGGCTTCAACCCCGATCACCTCCAGCCCTCAACAGGTGATCGAAGCCAGGAGGGTCCCCAGTCGGGAAACGATTCTTCCCGCGCCGGCCTTCACCCCCGATGAGTTGACGGCTCTCCCCACCGACGGCTGGCCCACCAACGGTGGCAGCCTCTACAGCCAGCGATACTCCCCTCTGGATCAGATAAACCGCGACAACATCAACGACCTCAAAGCGGTCTGGCGGGTTCACCTGGAATCGGGCCTCGGGCCGAAATACTCGGGGGAGGCACAACCCCTGGTTTACAAGGGAGTGATCTACATCATCACGGGGGATGACGAGGTGTCGGCCATCGGCGTCAAATCAGGACGGATTCTCTGGAAGTATCAAGCCAACCTGGACCCGGAGATCTCCACTGTTTGCTGCGGATGGACCAGCCGGGGGGTGGGGCTGGGCGACGGAAAGGTATTCGTTGGGCAGTTAGACGGCAGCCTGGTGGCCCTGGACCAGCGGACCGGCCAGCCGATTTGGCGGACCCCGGTCGGCCACTGGCAAGATGGCATCACCATCACCAGCGCACCCCTTTTCTACAATGGCATGGTCATCACCGGTTTCTCTGGTGCCGAGTACGGTCTGCGCGGCCGAGTGACGGCCTATGATGCCAAGGATGGAAAGGAGATTTGGCGCTTCTATACCATCCCGGGGCCTGGCGAGGTCGGTCACGAGACCTGGCCACAGGACTCCGAGGTGTGGAAACACGGGGGGGCGGTGGTCTGGCAGACCCCGGCGGTCGATCCGGAACTGGGTCTGCTTTACTTCTCAACAGCCAACCCCGGCCCCGACTTCAACGGTGCAGTGCGGGCGGGGGACAACCTGTTCTCGGTCTCCATTGTAGCTATCGAGACCAAGACCGGGAAGTACCGCTGGCACTTCCAGCAGGTGCACCACGATCTGTGGGACTACGATTCGCCCAGCCCGGTCATGCTCTTCGATCTGGAGATCGACGGAGCGATGCGCAAGGCGGCCGCCGAGGCCGGCAAGACCGGTTGGGTTTACATTCTTGACCGGGCGACCGGAGAGCCTTTGATTGGCATCGAGGAAAAACCGGTCCCCCAGGAGCCACGCCAGGCAACCTCGCCGACCCAGCCCTACCCGGTGGGAGATGCCATCGTACCCCAGTCGCTCGATATCGCCCCCGAGGGACACATCCTGGTAAACCAGGGTCGGATCTTCACTCCCTACTGGACCGACGGAACGGTTTCCACACCTTCCTCCTTCGGCGGCGTCAACTGGCCGCCCAGCTCCTATGACCCCGCCTCCAACTACTACTACGCTTGCGCCAACAACCGCATCGGCCTGTTTATTGGGGGAGACAAAGACGAGGAACTTCCAGAGCCGGGAGCCCGTTACCTAGGAGGCGATTTTTCCGGCGTCCCCATCCCCACCACTGGCATCTTCGCCGCCCTCGACATGAAGACCAACCGGCTGGTGTGGAGACAACGCTGGAAGGACTACTGCTACAGTGGATCAGTGGTTACAGCGGGAGGACTGGTCTTCGTCGGCAGAAGCGACGGACGTTTCATGGCACTCGACTCTGCCACCGGAGAGCATCTGTGGGAATTCCAAACAGACGCCGGGGTCAATGCTCCAGCCAGTGTGTTCGAGCAGGACGGGGAGCAGTACGTCGTGGTCTTCTCGGCCGGCAATCAGTTTGGTAGAGGCCCCCGGGGAGATAGCGTCTGGCTCTTCTCGCTCAAGGGGACCCTGGGGCCCACCGATCCGCCCGACATGACGGCAGAAATCCGCGGGGCCACCGGGGGAGCGATGCCGAACCTCAGTAACGGAGCCAAGGTGTACAGAGCACACTGTGCCGTCTGTCACGGCGCCGAGGGAGAGGGAGGGCATGGTGGGGGTCCTTCCCTGCAGAACCCGCCGAGCATTCATGCGGTCATGCGAATGGTCCGGCAGGGGAGTGAGAACATGCCGGCTTTTGCCGGTACCCTGGTCGAGGATTCGATTCTGGATGTCAGCGGTCACGTGATCGAGAACCTGAGCCGCTAGTGTACTAGCCGAATCGAGTATCCGGCAGGGAATCATCTGAATTTGGTATGGGTCTCAAGGACGTTCACCTTGGAGGGGGCCAACACACAATTCAACGGCCGTCGGGCATGGTGCACTGGATGATAATGAAGAGACAGCCATCTGGTCCGTACTAATCGGAGTGTCCTGTCAATCTTTCGGGATTTCAAAACGGACGATCTTTGCACCCACCCGATAGCCACCCCAGACAATCTCTTTGTCATCAGCATAGGTAAAGTCGAGTTTCTTAATTCCGCTAAGACGTGACGGAATAGGATATTCACGAAACGTTTTCGTCTTGGGATCAAACCGTCCAATGCGGTTGCCTGTTATTTCGCTGAACCAGACGATGTCGTTTCGGTCTACACTGCAGGCGTAAGGAAATGAGAAAGGGGTTGGAATGTCGTACTCGTAAATTTCCCCTTTTTTCGTATCCAGCATGGCCAATTTGCCCACTAGAAACTCTACGAACCAGACGTTGTCCTGGGAATCGATTGCGAATCGACGAGGTGCGCTGTCAGGTGTTGGAGTTGGGTACTCAGAGAACTGTTCTGTCTTTGGGTCGAATTTGCCGATCTTGTCCGCGATGATTTCAGTGAACCAGACATTGTCCTTCGAATCCACACGGATTTCGTATGGCCCAGCCAGCGGCGTGGGAATCTTGTATTTAGTGACTTCGGAGGTCCGGGGATCGAATCTGGCAATGTAGTCAAACTCATCATCGCCCGCATGACCGGATTTGCTTACCAGCGGAAGCCAGACATTGCCTTTTGAGTCAAATGCCAGGCCATGCATCGCTTGTTCACCTAGATCCATTGGAAAGATCTCGGTTCGATCTGTCTTGGGGTCCCAAGAGGCCACCGCGTAGTCACAACCTACCCAAATTTTTCCCGTTCGGGCGTCGGTGAACGCCCGGGTGAACCCCTGGCAGGGCGGCACCTCGTATTCTTTGGATTTGCCCGTGACTGGATCGTACCAGCCAAATTTTCCAACTGCGTCGATCCTGTTTGCCGCCTGATCGCCGTACCATATTCGATCTCCGCTGAGTTCTGCAGCCACATCATGGGTGTATATTTCCGGACGCGAGAGTTCGAACTCTGTAATCACGACTTTGGATAAATGTTCCAGGTCGTTGTTGATCGGGTACGTGGGGTAATCGAGGTGTCCGGATTTCTTCCCGAAAAAAGTTACCAGCTTCTCCATGGTTTCATCCCAGGTTGCCCTCTTCCAGGACAGGAAGGGCCCCAGGATTCCCTTCATGACGGGATGCTGTCCGGACATCTTCTGGACGATGTCGTCCCACTGCTGCCGGCTGAGCCGCTTGCCACCCGCGACCTCGAGGGAATGGCAACCCGCGCAGCGATGGGCGAACTCGCGTCGTTCATGGGCAGGGATCGCCGAGAAGAGTTCGGAACCATTCACCTGTGCCTCCAGAGCCAATGGGTCCTCCTGTGGGGAGAGGATAAAATCGACGGTTTGTCCTTCTTCTCCGGCGACCGAAATCTGCCGGCGCCCGGCCACATAGCCTCTCGCTTCTGCCGTTGCCATAAACACGCCTGGAGGCAAGCTGGCGGTGAAATGGCCCTCTGCATTTGTCATCACTGTCGTGCGAGTCCGAGTTGACTGCTGCAGAAAGTGCATCAAGGTCCCACCCAGGCTGACGCCGGATGAATTCTGGACGGTCCCGGTGAACTGAATGTCCTTTCCGCGGAGCTCACACACCGCCACCCCGGCAAAAATGAACAACAGGACTGTGAGAGAACGAAGTGCGGCTAATTTCATGAGCGACCTCTTCCGGTTGACCTGAACCACGGAAATGTGGGGTTCAGGTTGAATAATCAGATGAGATTGTATTTCAACTCTTCACCAATTCATAGATCTGTATGTCGTCAGCGGTCTCAACATACTTCTCAACCGGATTGACATTTGGGTAAAGGGCAGGTACCATCTCATAGGTTACTTCAGTTTAAGGCCTCCTGAAGTGATCGATGAAAACAACTATGAAGGCCTTCAGTTAGTCTCACCTTGCGACGATCCCCAAGGACAACCGGCCAGAATAGTGAAACCGAATAAAACAGGTTACTGTGTTCTGCTCCTTTTACGATCAAATAGCTGAGGATTGATGACAATAACATTCTCTTAGGAGGAGAACATGAACAGTAACAAACTTTACGTTGGTGGCTTACCCTATTCGGTAAACGAAGATCAGCTACGGGACCTTTTTGGAGCACACGGAACTGTAGAATCAGCTACGGTCATTATGGATCGAATGTCGGGTCGGTCAAAGGGCTTTGGATTTGTTGAAATGAGCTCTCAGGAAGAGGCCCAGGCGGCTATTGACAAGCTCAACGGTACTGACCTTGAAGGGCGCAGTCTTACAGTGAACGAGGCCAAACCAAAGGAGCAACGATCCGGCGGTGGCGGTGGCGGAGGAGGTCGAGACCGCTGGTAGCCTCTGATCTCTAGAGTTTTAAGGGGGGCTTTGGGTCGGTTTGCCCCTCTTCAATGCTCTTACTCCACAGGGTGGTTCTATTCTCACATCCCAAGTGAGCTGTGAAAAGAAGGGACTCCTGATCGCAAGTATTCGAACTGCCCGGGAGTATTCCGGCCGGAGGGACTAATCCTATTTTTCGCCCTGAGTGATGGCAAGGTCGTTGAGTAACCCTTTCAGGTTCACCAGGCTGTCTCCCTCGAATTCTACGAAGTAGAGTCCGAACCCCTCGGCTTCGTCCGGTCTACCTGACAAAGCACTTCTGTGGACGACCCTTGCAGTCACTTTCAACTCGTGGCCTTCAGAATCGCGAAACTCGAGGTCTCCTTGTGTCCCCGGAAGTGGAGACTCTTCTGCTTCGATAAACGCCCCGTCGATTGCAATGTTCTTCATGCGCCCTTCATGCTTCCGGTCCATGACAGTAAACTCGCATGGAATGGAAACCGAATAGCGTTGACCAACTCTTCTGTCTTGAATCTCCAATCTATCCCTCTCCTTGGGATCTGAATCCTTGGGAGTTTATGGTCACTCAAACTGGTCGCGCCAAAGAATGGAAATCCTCTGATGTGAGGCCTTTTACCGGAAGCGTTAAGCGCTTCACTGACTGGTAAGGATTCTATCCAATCCAACTCCAACTCACTCCAGGCAACTCAAACCAAGATAGAGGATGAATTGAATTGATTTCAGGGCATCGCAAGATTTAGCATTGAGCCCAACTGCAATACACAGTGAGGGGAAGATCCATGATCGGCACCACCAGCAGTCCCTACAAAATCACTGAGAAGATAGGTGAAG
>JAUXKG010000068.1 GCA_030624355.1 Acidobacteriota bacterium | reverse complement strand
GGCTGCGGCTTGAAAGCGACTGGGGGCGCTGTGGCCCAGCGATTCATGGGAAATGGCCAGAGCGTGGAGCATCCAGGCTTGAAGATCATAGATATTTTCCGCCTCCACAATCTCCCTGTCCAGGTAACTGGCTGCTCGCTCAAGCACATTTCCCCTGAGCGAGATGCCGGCTTCCCTGGCCAGCGTCAAACCCCACACCACGTAGGCGGTCATGAAGTGATCACTTTCCCCCTCTTTCCACCAGCCCCAACCCCCGTCACTGTGTTGGAAGTCGTAGAGCCTCTCGAGGCCTTGCTGGACCATCTGATCCAGCTCCATCAGATTCCGAGTCCCCTTGGGATGGGTTACCGAAGCATGCTCCTGGACAATTCCACCAAAGGTTCTTCCCAGGATGGAGTTTCGCTCCAGACCCAGATCCTGCAGGGTTCGGGCGGTGATGGCGGCTGGCAAAAAGCGGCTCATGGTTTGCTCAGTACAGCCATAGGGATAGTCAATCAGATAGGGGAGCGCATCGAGCATCGTCACCGCCAGGCTGGGAGTCAACTGAACTGTGAGCTGAGTGGTGCCGGCCTTACGCTGAGCAGGCAGATCCAGACTCACCGTCACATCATCCGATCGCATCTTGCCTGCCCGCGAGATGAACTTCTCTACTCCGTGTTCGTACACCTGGTAGCTCTTCTTCATGGCATCGCCATATTGGTCTGTTCGGGCCGTGACTTGGATATGGGCCGGTCCTGCTTTCTCGACCGAGCCGATCCAATTGAGGCGCTTTTGGCCCCCGGCTTCCACCCGAATGACCGCCTGGTCACGACTGTCGAGTACGCCCTCTTGCATCAGACCCAGAACCGTCAGTCCATCGGCTTGCAAGCTGGCTTGAGCCTCCCAAGGCTGGTCGGTGTTGTTGTTGACCACCGCCGAGAGGGTCACCCGATCACCTACCACGAAGAACCGGGGAGCCTGTAAACGCACCACCAGCGGCTGGTTAGTGCGGACAGTCGATGTGCCCTGACCAAAAAAACTGTCCCTGCCGGCCGCTCGCACCGTGGTGCGCCAGCTGGTGAGAGAGTCGGGAAACTTCATGCTGACCACCGCCTTGCCGTCCTGACCGGTACGCAAGTGGGACCGCCAGAAAGCGGTGGCTCGAAAGTCACTTCGAACCTGGACGTCGGCTGCTCCACCCCCCTGGCTGGCGGGATCGGCCTCCGCAAAGACCGACTCGGACTCTCGGAGCTCCGCTACGTCCTGGCGGGCGGAGGACTTGGCTATCCTAGCTGCATAGGCTGCTGCGGGAGCTCTGGCAGCGTTGTCTGCGGCAAAGCCGCCTGCACCTCGCAGGCTGCCGACCTCCTTCCGTCCTACCAGATTCCTTTCGTCAATCAAAGCGTCTCGAGGTCCTTTCACCAGACGCATATAGCTTCTATATTGAAAGGAGCTGCTGGTCCGGACCAGCAGCTGGTGCTTTCTGCCCAAGAAGAACTGCCGCACATCGGCGGCATACTCCTGTTGAATCGCGTAGACCGATTCATCTACCACTCCGATAGACACCTCACTGGATACGGGATTCCCCTGGCTGTCGGTGGTAGTGACGATGATTTGACCTGTCTGGCGCGGCTGGTATTCCTGCCGATCTGTCTCCACCTGAACCTTCAGAAAGTATTCTTCAGGAGGAACGACGACTTCCTTGGAATCCATGAAGATCTGCCCGTCACTCACCATCAAGGCGCCCAAGAAAAGATTGGGAACGTGTCTCTCATCGATCGACACCTGAATGAGCTTGGCCGTACCGTTCACATGCACCAGCCGGTAGCTGTGGAGGTTTTCCGCCTCCAGAGTGAACAGCACATATCGGTCGCTGGTTGGAGTCGCGAGCATGAGGGGAACCTGCTGGCCCACCCGGAAGGTGTCCTTGTCCAGAACCATCTGAAGTCCCCCGTGGCGGTACCCGAGATCGGTGGTGCGATTGTTGGCCACCCATACGCTGACCTCAGCCGTGATCGGTCTGCCCGGCTGCCGACCACTCGACCAGGAGATCCGATAGTAGCCTTCTTCCGGGGAGGCAAAACGAAGTTCAGCTTCGCCCTGCTCATCGGTCCGGACAGTGCGGGTGAGGATCTCCTGGTGCTGGTAACCGTTGAATTTGAGTTGCCAGCTCCGGCCGGAAGCCCCCGCCGGGGGCGGGAACAGAGGAAGCTCACGCCGAAGTCTGCTCAGATTCTCACCGCTGACCTCGCGGCCCTCCGGATCCAGCCAGATCTCGACCCAATGGCTGCGATGGACCTTGACGGTTCCCCTCGACTGAACAGGCTGCTGGTTGGCATCCAGGGCCTTGATGGCCACCTCCACGGTATCTTGAGGGCGGTAGAGATTGTGTTCGGGATGTAAGTAGACAAAGTAGGGCTGGCGGGTAACCTTGACACTGCCCGTACCAATGACCTCACGCCTGGAGGAATCCCGCACTCGGGCCTCGATTTCATACTCCTGATCCTGGCCGGCATTCACCGGAGTGTCAAACGAGAACAAGGCCCTGCCATGAATATCGGTCTTGATCTTTTCCTGCCGAATCACCTGACCTCTCCCGCCACCATGCTGCCAGCCACGAGAAGGCCTCTCGTAGAGCCAGGGAAAGGCCCGCTCGGGCCTCCAGTAGTGGTAAAAGGGCCGCTGATAGATGACCAACTCCACCTCGGCATCGGCCACCGGCGCCCCGAAGTAGTAATCGACCTGAAGACTGGCTTCGACCTTGTCACCCAGCCGGTACACCTTTCTCTTGTCGTTCTCCTGCGTCATCTCGACGCGAACCTTGAATTCGGGCAAACGGTACTCCTCCAGGCGAAGCAGGCGGGCACTGCCGATCGAATTTTGTCTCTGGTGGTCCCAGAAGTGGATGGTGTATTCCCCCAGCGGCATGTCCTTGGTCAGTTGAAGCGAGCCCCAGGCACTGCCAAACGCATTCAGCCGAACCTCTGATTTCTTGACGGAGGTCCCCCGCGGATCGGTGATTTCAAATTCAACGATCTGATCCGACGGCGTCAGCAAGCGGGAATCCTGTTCCCGGCGTGCCAGGATTTTCCAGTGGGCTTCTTCGCCGGGCCGGTAGGCTGGCCGATCGGTAAAGGCCAGAATCCGCCAGGGCTGTTTGGAGGAATCGTAAGGAGTGTAGCCATTGCTAAAGGCCTGGCGGTTACTGGAGGCGGCGAAAGCGAACAGGTTGCGCCCGTTGGACAGTTCCTTCAGATCAAATACTGCAATGCCCTCCTGATTGGTTGGCAGAACCCATCTCTGCCAGCGGTCATTGTCGTAAGAGTATTGCCACAGATGCACGGTGGCATCGCCGATGGGCGAGCCGTCCAGGGCATCACAATAGTAGACCAGGACTTGCCGGCTCTGTGTTTTCAGGACCAGGGAGGCGTCACTGACCAGAATCAACTCTCTGGCGGTTGCCTCGTTTCCCGAAGCGGTTAGCAGGTAGGCACCCACTGGCAGTTTGTCCTCGATTCTCACCATTTCATTTCCGGGCTTATGCTCCCCCTGATCCCCCGTGTCCCGGGACCAGGATCTGAGGCGTGTTCCCGGTCTCGGACTGATGGCCTCCAACCAGGCTCCACCGCTCGACTGCAAGCGAACATCACGGGTGAGGTCTACCTGGTGAAGAGTAAAATCGATCTGTTCAAGATTGCGCCAGTTCAGGTGAAACTGGATTTCCGAGTCGGGGAAAAAGACGTTGGAAACGGACAGGGCGATGCGGGTCGAGGTGATTTCCCGGATCTGCTGCTGAGTGGGATCCCAGTGGCGGGTCTCGCCCTTGGAGTACTCTCTGAGCAGGCGGCGAAAGAGTTGAACAGCTCTCAAATAGTCCGGTTGCTGGACCCACTGCTGGTTCTCGCCCAGGCTGACAGGCCCGCTGTTTGCCATCCACTGGGCGTAATGAAAAAGTGCGTCATCGTGCCAATCGCTGCCAACCC
The DNA here is from genome assembly GCA_030624355.1 of Acidobacteriota bacterium. Lineage (GTDB taxonomy): Bacteria > Acidobacteriota > UBA6911 > RPQK01 > JADFOI01 > JAUXKG01. The sequence goes on along the minus strand of JAUXKG010000068.1, from coordinate 4,903 downwards.
CTGCTTGGAGAGCAGCCTCAAATTCCTCTGCGACCCGCTGCTTTTGCCTCCAGTCCCCCTGGTTTCTCAAGGTCATGGCCATCAGGTAGTGGGCGCGAGTCCTGTCCGGCTCAGCTCGAGCAATTTTCAGGACGTTCTCCAGGACCTGCACCGGAAGTTGGTTGCCGTAATAGCCATAGTAGTAGTAGTAGCCGTCTCTCCAGGCGGGTTCGCTGGCAGTCCAAATGATTTCCAGATAACGTCGACGGGCAGTCTCCAGATCGCGGCTGCCCGCCCACCACTGGAGGGCCTGCTGATAATGAGTCCAGGCCGAACTCCAGTTTCGCAAATCCGACCGCAGCCACCAAAAATCACCCAACGACTGGTGGGCTTCGGCCCAGATTGAGTCCCGCAGCTCCGGAGACCGCACCTGCTCGATCAAGGCCTCGAGCTGGCGCCTGGCCTTGTCAAACTCCGTAGTGTCGGAGGTCTGGGTGGCCGCTTGGGCTCGCCAGCGGGTATCTTCCACCCGGAAATCCACCCAGCGCGCTTCCTCTACCGGTAATTCGAGTTCGTCCAGCTCAAGATAGAGTTGGTGAGCTCTTCGGTAGGAACCCTCGGCGTAAGATTCTTCAGCCCGCTGCTTCACCTCTTCATATCCGCTCTCAGGGGACTGGGCCGAACTGGGGCCCAAGAGGACCCGCAGGCTCAAGAAAAATAAGATCGCAAAGAGTACCGTTTTTCTCATAGTGTTTTCCTTTTCAGTCTTAGAGACACTATTTAGACTCCGCGAACAGGCGATCGATCCAAGAACGGGGCCTACTCCGGAACGGAGGCCATCAAGCTTCCGGCTTTCTTCACCAGCTCAAGGAACTGGGTACGATAGCCGTGACGGTCCGTCCCCCTGCCCTCTTCAGCCAGTTCCAGGACACCGTCCAAGGTCACGTTGCCCCTGTGGGGAGAGTCGCGAAGGATCATGCCAAAGGAGGCCACCGCGGCGGCAAATCGAAAATCCCGGGAGGCTTGCCCATACCCACTTCCACTAGCTCGGACCGGGTATTCCAAAAGCCGGCTGCTCTGTCCGGCAGGTTCCTTGTAGCGCAGTTTCAAGGTCAGCAACTCACCATTTTGAGCGGCCTCGGTGGTCTCGATGCGCCGTTGGTAACGGAGTGGATCCACTCCGGAAGCCCGGTCTCTCTGTGCCGCCGGTACGATTTCATACAGAACGGTCACAGTGTGGCCGGCGCCGATCTCTCCGGCATCCTTGGCATCGTCATTGAAGTCTTCCTTGCGCAGCAGACGATTCTCATAACCGATCAATCGGTAGGAGCGAACCTGCACAGGATTGAACTCCACCTGAATCTTGACGTCCTTGGCAATGGTGACCAGCGTGGAATTGACCTGATCGACCAGCACCTTGCGGGCCTCCTGAATCGTGTCAATATAAGCGTAGTTGCCATTACCCATGTCGGCCAGTTTTTCCAGTGTGGAATCCTTATAGTTGCCCATTCCAAATCCCAGGACACTCAAGAACACCCCTCCCTCCGCCTTCTCCTCGATCAGACGAGTCAGGTCTCCCTGATTGGTGATCCCCACGTTGAAATCGCCGTCGGTGGCCAGGATGACCCTGTTGATTCCTCCGCTGATGAGATTGGAGGCTGCCGTTCGATAGGCGAGCTGAATTCCCGACCCGCCGTTGGTGGACCCGCCCGCCTCGAGACCTTCCAAGGCCGCCAGAATCTTCTCCTTCTGATCACACGAGGTCGAGGGCAGCACCAGTCCCGAAGCCCCTGCGTACACCACCAGGGCAACCCGGTCGTTCTCGGTCAGCCGCTCCACCAGCAAACGCATGGCTCTCTTGAGCAGCGGAAGCTTGTTGGGCGGCCGCATCGAGCCCGACACATCCAACAAAAACACCAGATTGGTGGGGGGGCGTTCTTCAAGTGCCATCTCTTTGCCCTTGAGACCAATGTGCAGCAGTCGGTGTTCCAGATTCCAGGGGGCCTGGGCCACTTCGGTATGGACTGCGAAGGGTCCGTTCTCAGCAGGAGCCGGGTAGTCGTAGGAGAAATAGTTCACCATCTCCTCGATTCGGACCGCATCCTTGGGCGGAAGCGTGTTGTTGTTTAGAAAGCGGCGAAGGTTGGCATAAGAGGCCGTGTCTACATCAATGGAGAAGGTGGAAAGGGGGTTCTCGGCCACCTCAAAAAAGGGGTTGTCCGCGATACGGTCGTAGGCCTCGGTATTGAAGTCAGCAGGTACCCGATCCAGCGGACGGGCATCTGCCACGATTGCGGTCTTGGCACTCGCCCGAAGGCGCTCCGACGATTCAGGGGAAGGTCGCCGGTTGCGCACCTTGGAGACGGACTGCACATCTTCACGATTTCCCAACCCTTTCCCCTCTGCTTCACCAGCCCTTTGCGACTCTTTGTCCTTTCCGCCTCCAAACGATTTAACCTTTTTCGGGGCCTTGATTTCTCCACTGGCCAGCCGGGAGTCAGGAGCGTCTGCTGTCTGGCTCTTCCGGCCAGCCACCTTCTCTGCGGCAATCAGATCAACGACTTCGTTGGTCAGCGTCTCCTGCCTGTGAGAGCTCTCTTCCGGCCTTGCCGGTCCATCTGACTTGGACTGCGGGGATGGGGCGGAGTCGAAGCCGTCTCGGTCCTGAGGCTCGCCGAGACCCTGAGGAGCCGGTTGGCGAAGTTCTGCCAGAATGAGGGGGTCGGGGCCTCTTTTCGACTGTAACAGATTGGGGATGCTGATCATGAGTAGCAGGCTGGCGACCGCCAGGCCGGCAGCGGCTGTCCACACTGTCCTGGAGGAGAGTAGAGAGAACGTCTTTTTCTCTGTGAAACTGTCTTCAATTCTCTTGCGCTGCTCCTCGGTGAGAACGGGAGAAGGCTCCTGTTGCAGCTCTGCTCTCAGAAAGCCGGCCATTTCCTGAATCTCGGCCACCACCTGGCGAAGCTCCTGGGACTGCTCGAGCGCCTTTTCTACCTCTATCCGCTGGACCTCGTCATCGAGCTCACCCAAAGCATAGGCCGTCAATTTCGGATCATTGGGACTGATGCTCATTTCACCCTCCTCATAAATGTATGGCGCGAACGCGACAGGGCATTGAGTTTGCGACGGATCGCCTTCAGCCCGGTGTGGATCAAAAAACCGACGTTGCTCACCGACAGGTCGGTCACGGCACTGATCTCGCGGTAGCTGAAATCGTTCTGAAACCTGAGACGAATCACCTCCTGCTGATTGGAAGGAAGCGTTTCCAGCAAGCGCAGAATCTCGCCCACTTGTTCTTTCTGCTCCAGGATTGTGGAAACTGCCGGTTGACTGGCCGGCTGGGCTTCTAACTCAACTTCCGAATTGAAATTCATGCGCTTCTCCTTTCTGAGCAGGTCCAAAGCCCGGTTGCGACACACAGTGAAGAGCCACTGGGCCACATGGTCGCGGACCCGGGAGGGCTTTTGTGAACAGAGCCGCAAGAAGGTGTCCTGAACTACGTCACGGGCTTGTTCCATATCCCCCGTTATACGGACTGCGTACCGGGTGAGGGGACCCTCATACTGGGCCAGCACCGAGCGAATCCAATCTCCCTGATTCGATGAGTTCATATTGTTCCTGGTCCCGAGTCCCTTTCCACTGGACTCACCACCATAACTAACGTACCCGATTAGATGTTTATTAGGAGAAAATGATCAGCCGGTTCTTAACCCGGATGATTCACAGGTTCGGTCAAGCGAGGAAAAAGTGGCGGATTGATCAGGCATGCGGCAGGGAACAGCCGCCGGCTGACCCTCTATTCTGCTGAGAGCTTTACTTCCAGATCCTGTTGGAGACGGAAAGAGAACTGCTGCTCCGGACCAAACTCGACCTCTTTGCCTTTGGTCATCAGGACACCGGCAGTGCCTGCTCCACCTCCGGTGGCGGCGCCGATGGCAGCACCTTTCTTGCCGCCTACGATCCCGCCGATGAGTGCTCCCACACCGGCAGCTCCCCCAATGACCGCTGTGTCACGCCCTTTGGTCCCTTCTGCCTGGATTGAGATCGGGTCGGTCTGCACCGGGTATTGCTCCTCTCCCACAGCGATCTCTGTCAGAACCAGGGTCATCTCGGCCCGGCCCTTGACCTTGGCAGAGCCCTTCACATCCAGCAGCCTGCCGGTGACGGTGCTTCCCCGGGGGATCACGATGGTTCCGTCAATGGTTAAATCCCTCTCCAGAAGGCTCTCAAATTCATCACCGGGCTGGTTGGTCCCGCTGCTGATCCCTCTGGTCAGCCGAACCTCCAGAACGGTTCCCGCCACCACCACAGCAGTCTTCGGCTCAGGTGGAGTGGATGGTTCGACCTCAGTCGATTGCCGGTCTGCCGTCCCCTCGGCTGCGGCTCCAGCCTCCATTTCGGCTTCCGACTGTGTGGCCGAACCGCAGGCGGAGAGACTGACCAAAAGGGCCATGGAAAAAATCAATAACTGTTGACGCATAAGTTGCTCCTTCAAGTTAAGTGCCTCGTTTCATAAGTAGACACCATTCAAAGCTGAATACAAGTGACCAGAATCACAGAGGAACTGATTCGATGCAACCGATCAGCTCTCACTCGATCGTCCCACTCAGATCAAGCTGGAACTCGCAGTTGGGGGTGGCCGGACTGCAGGTCAGCGAGCAAATTCCCGATACTTCCTCCACGAACTCACACTGCCCTGGCTGGGAACAGGTTATTGGGTCGTCGTCGGTGTCGTCGAAGACTTCCCCGAGGGGTAACAGTAGGGACCCCGACAATCCCTCACCCTCCTGGATAATCTCGCCCCCAAAGGCCAAATCGAAAAAGTCCTCTCCCTGCTCTGTGAATCCTTCCTCTTCGGTGACACAGTTTGCCACTCCCTCGATCACCACTTGCCAGCTCCCGCTCAGGTTGGTTATGGGCC
>JAUXKG010000156.1 GCA_030624355.1 Acidobacteriota bacterium | reverse complement strand
GATCAGCCAGTGGAATATTCCAACCGTCGACTCCTTTGCCTACGGCCTGGTTGCCGATCAGAAAGACAGAATATGGTGGTCGGCAATTGCCCAGCACAGGATCGGACGCTTTGACCCCCAAACACAGAAACTCACTGAGTACCCCACTCCCACCCAGCCTTCCGGTCCTCGCCGCTTGAGTGTCGATTCTCAGGGGAAAATCTGGGTCGCCTACTTTTTCGGCCAGGCCCTGGGCGTCTTTGATCCAAAAAGTGAGGAGTGGAAAGAATACAGGTACCCGCTGCGTTACTCACAGGGCTACGACGCCTGGACCGATGCCGATGACAATGTGTGGGTGACCGAATCGGCCTACGATTCCCTGCTCAAGTTTGATCAAAAGACCCAGGAATTCACCTACTATCCTCTGCCTCAGACAGGGGGTCTTCCCGGTGTCCCCAAAATAGAAATTGACGCGGAGGGTACCATCTGGTTCGGCTACCGCGACTCGCCCAGAATCACCGCCGTCGCCTTTAAGCCCAACGGCAATACCGTGACGGAATGATTGGAGAAATGCAGTTATGAAAGCAATTCGTTTTTCAGTGACTCGAAGAAGCTTTATCAAGAACATGGCTGCCACCGGTGTGATGGTTGGTTCAACCCGTCCGGTCCACGCTGCTACGCCTGCTTCAGCTGAGGCCGCACCGGTTGTGTCCGGGTCCTCAGACTGGCCAAGATTTGGCTGTGACCTGCACAACAGTCGATTCAATTCAAACGAAACTCAACTGGGCAGAGAGAATGTTGGACAGTTGGGCGTCAAATGGAAATTTGAAACTGATGCACCCATCCAAACCACTCCCACGGTTATCGGCGACACGCTCTACTTTGGGACTCTGTCAGGTTACCAATATGCACTGGATTCAGCCACAGGAGCCCAGAAATGGAGACATTTCATAGGATACAGCCACGACCCGGGAGCTCCCACACAAGGAGTCCGTTCCTCCAGCCAGTTCGACAACGGCCGCATCTACTTTGGTACCGGTTTGGCCAAAGTACATTGTCTGGATGCTGATTCGGGGAGTGAGATCTGGCAAACCCAGCTCGACAAGAATCTGGTTAGGAACCGCACCCAGATTTTCTGTTCCCCGGCCGTTTACAAGGACAAGGTCTACCTGGGAACCTCATCAGGCCAAGCCGAGGCGGTCTGTTTGGATGCCGAGACCGGCGCGGTCAGGTGGCGATTTTATGTGGTGCCGGATCGGGCACGGGATGCTGGAGGATCGATTTGGACCTCTCCCTCCATCGATGAAGCGGCCAACATTGTCTACTTTGCTACCGGCAGTGTGAAGAGCTTCATTCCGGCGGACCCCATGCTGTTTGCCGAGTGCCTGATCGCCTGTGATGCCGACACTGGAGAAATGCTCTGGTACGACCAGCCTACCCCTGCCGATCCCTTTGATATGGACTACAGCTGTCATCCGATGATTTTCGACGCCACCCATCCCTCCAGGAAACATGAAATCCGACCCTGTGTCGGAGCCGGCAATAAGGCTGGATTTTTCTGCTTCAATCGATACACCGGTGAAAAACTATGGAAGGCCATGCTGACCCATCCCACCAACGCAGGCGGTCCGCGCCTCAACAGTACGGCGACAGCTTACAACCGTGTTTTTGTGGTCTCAAATGCGACCGGGATTCGTGGCCGCACTGCCAAATCGGTTACGGTGGCTCTTCATGCCTATACAGGGGACGTGATGTGGTGGGTGGTCAACTCGGCACCCATCGGAGCTCCCGTCGCGGCAGCCAACCACGTCTTCTACCAGGGACTGACCGACGGATCCATGGAGGCTATCGATGCAATCAGCGGAGAACAGCTGTGGAAACATCAGTTCACCGACATTCTTCGGGGCGGCATGGCGATTGCCAATGGTCACCTCTATACCAGCATCGGTGCCCCGCAAGGATGGAAGGTCAAGAACGCGATCGAAGGCAAGAAATACGCAGTTTACGCCTTTTCTCCCAACGGCGACTAGCCCGCTTCAGGCAATAAATGACCATATTCGCCACCAACAATGCCCTCCCTAAAAACTAACCTGTTTCGTCGAGTTGGGTGGGCAAAACGCCGGTTAGACTTTAAATGGATCGTGGTTGGCGGATCCACTCTCCTGGTCGGCTATTTTGCCCTCATCCCGTTGTGTTTCCTGCTGAGAGAGAGCTTCTTTACCCCGCGCACGGCGGCCCAGGCGGCCCTGTTGACCCTGGACAACTATCGGACCGTCTACAGTTTTCAAACGGCTCGCCTCTTTTTGAATTCGATTGAATTCGCGGCAGGGTCAGCCCTTGTTTCTTTACTGCTGGGAACCCTGCTGGCATGGCTGAACGAACGCACCAACACACCTTTCAAGAAATGTTTCTTCGCGCTCTCCGTCATCCCTTTGGTGGTGCCGGGACTCTTGTTTACGGTGGCCTGGATTCTGCTGAGCAGTCCCAAGATAGGGATTCTTAATCTGCTCCTTCAGCACATTCTTGATACTGATTACGTTTTCTTCGATGTCTACTCGATGGGCGGCATGATCTGGGTGGCTGGCCTGCACTACACTCCGGTAGCGTTCCTTTTGATGTCAGCCGCTTTCCGCTATATGGATCCAGCCCTGGAAGAGTCCGCCATGATGAGTGGAGCGAACACCTGGCAGGTCCTCTATCATGTGACACTGAGACTGACCTGGCCGGCACTCTTTGGCACCATGCTGATTCTCTTTATCAGAGCCCTCGGATCCTTTGAAGTGCCGGCACTGCTGGGCCTTCCGGTGGGAATTCAGGTCTTTACTTCTTCCATCTATCAGGCAATACACCACTATCCCAGTCAGATCGGTCTGGCCTCCACCTATGCCACAACTCTGTTGTTGATCACAGCAGGCGGCATCTACTTCCAGGCCAGAATAAGCAGCCAGGGACATCGATACTCGACCATGACGGGCAAAGGCTATCGTCCTCATCCTATTGATCTGGGGAAGTGGCGCTGCCTGGCCGGAACTGCCTTTGCCCTCTATATCTGCTGGATTGTTATTCTGCCTTTTTTGGTCCTGCTCTGGTCCTCGCTTCAGAAGTTTTATCGCATTCCATCGATGGCGGCCCTGCATGATCTGACCTTCGATGCTTACAGATTCGTTTGGGATTATCCCAACATTGGCACCTCTGTGGGAAACAGCATATTTTTGTCGCTGGCAAGTGCAACCCTGATCATGCTCCTGACTGCCGTCATGAGCTGGGTGGTGGTCAAAACCAGCACTCCGGGCCGCTGGTTGTTGGACAATCTGGCTTCGCTTCCGCTGGTTTTTCCCGGACTGGTGCTGGGTCTCTCTATCATGACCTTCTATCTCCACGTAGACGTAGGGGTGTATGGAACCCTTTGGATACTTCTGATTGCCTACATCACTCGGTTTTTGCCTTACGGTATGAGATACAACACCGCTTCGATGCTGCAGATTCACAAAGAACTTGAGGAATCGGCGGCCATGAGTGGTGCTTCCTGGAGTACCACTTTCAGAAAAATTGTCTTGCCTCTCATAAAGCCCGGCTTCGTTGCGGGTTGGATATACATCGTTATCGTGTCGATTCGAGAATTGTCTGCTTCGATTCTCCTTTACAGCTCGGGAAGTGAGGTGGTTTCAGTAGTCATCTGGGAGCTGTGGGAGGGAGGCCAATACGTACAGTTGAGCGCCCTTGGCGTGCTTCTCATAATGGGCCTCTTCTTTCTGGTAATAATCGCTCAGGTCCTGGCTGGCAAATCGGGTTTGAGACCAGCCTAGTCCGAGTTTTGTATACTCTGCAGCAGGTGCGATTGAGACGATCCATTGAGGTCTCCACATGTTGAAGGTGACAGCTCTATTCAAAGAATATTCGGATGCTGATCACCAGACGGTTCAGGCCGCCCAAAATATCACCTTCGAGGTCCCGCAAGGCACGCTGTTCACTCTTCTTGGCCCGAGCGGCTGCGGAAAGACTACTACCTTGCGGTCTATTGCCGGTCTGGAGAAACCTGACTCAGGACAGATTTCATTTGAGGAACAAATCCTCTACTCATCAGAGAAGAAGATCTCTGTCCCCCCCAATCGCCGAAACTTCGGCATGGTATTTCAATCGTATGCGATCTGGCCCCACATGAATGTGTTCTAGAACGTGGCCTTCCCCTTGCAAACAGGTGACAGGAGATTCTCCAAGAATCAAATCCAAGACAAGGTCACTCGTGCGCTGCAGACCGTGGCTTTGGAAACGCTGGAAACTCGTGAGGCGACCAAATTGAGCGGAGGCCAACAGCAGCGGCTGGCTTTGGCACGGGCCCTTGTAACCGAGCCTCGGCTACTGCTTCTGGACGAACCTTTGAGTAATCTGGATGCCAAATTGCGAGAACGTATGCAAATTGAATTGAAGCGTCTCCAACAGCAGCTGGGCATTACGACCGTTTACGTGACCCATGACCAGAACGAAGCCCTGGCTTTATCTCACCGCATCGGCGTCATGAATGAAGGGCGCATTGTACAGATAGGATCCCCGCAGGAGATTTACGAACATCCTGCCAACCGTTTTGTTGCAGATTTTGTCGGCGTCACCAACCTGCTGGAAGGAACTATTGGGTCTGAGTGTAGGCCACAAACCTCGATTCAGAACGGATACTACTATCGAGTGCAGACTGACCTTGGGCAGATCACCGTTTTCGCTTCAAACTCTCACCAGGCGGGAGAACACACCGTGATTTCGATCCGTCCTCAGGATGTTCACCCTTTGACTCAGAGACCAAACGAAGATGGTTTCTGGGAAGCCACTGTCGAAACCATACTGTTTCTGGGAGAATGGCTAAACGTGAGACTGCGAGTGGGGGAAACATTTTTGCAGGCCAGGGTTCACCCGGGCTGGCAGGGAGAGGCACGCTCCACAGTGTATGTGAAGATAGACCCCGAGCGATGCACGATCATTGAGAGATAATGATCTCCTCATAAAGTTCCACCCATTTCTGACTTTGATCCAAAAAGCCAGGAATGTCGACAAAGTGCAACAGACTCTCATTCAGGGTGGAGTTCATGTCCTTGCGGGCGGGAATCCGATTTCGCTGTCGCAGAATCTCCTGTGCCTCAGTCAGCATGAAGTCGTAAAGCAGCAGTGCTGCGTGTGGATGGGGAGCCCTCCGGGATACCGCCACCCCATTGGGCCGGACAATCAGCGGTGGAATGACAAACCAGTCAATGGGCGCACCCTTCTCCTTGGACTTTTCGACAATCGATTGATAGGCCGTTAAAGTGAGTGGAATCTCTCCAGAAGCTACCAGGTTGATCAGCAGAGTATGGCCGGTACGAACAGATAAACCGTTTTTCGCCACAATCTGCCTGAACAACTCCACCCCCTTCTGCTCTCCCAATTCCTCCACAATCGTGGCAAACCATTCCGGATCTCCCGATTCGATACCCAGACGACCCTGCCATCGGGAATCGAGCAGCTCCTGATAGGTACCGGGAAGATCTTTCTTGCTAACCTGTTCGGTGTTGTAGGCCTGGACAAAAACATTCAAACGGGTTCCCGCCCACTCGCGATGAGCAGGCATGGCCCGCGACATCAAGGCTTCCTGATGAGGCGACTCCACCTGCTGGAGCAACCTTTCCAAGTGAAGTGCCTCCAGATCGAGACCATTGGTTTCGACTACATCGAAATAGAATCGTCCCGCTTGTGCTTCGGTTATGATTCTCTGGCTGATGTTCTTAGACTGAGCCCTCCAAATTTTGACCTTGAGGCCACGGTATTTATCTTCAAAAGCTTTGGCCACTGGCATTGCGTCATCCAACGGCAGCGACGTGTACAGGGACACTTCTTTTTCCGTCTCTGCGCCCGACAGAATGCGCTCCTCCCGATCCTGGCCCTGATAAAGAGCTATCGTCTCTATCGATACGGGCTGCTCCGGCGAAGTATCCACCCGACACGCGGAGACCAGGGAAGCTGTTGCAATTGACAAGCAGAGCAATGTGCGCCGTGCTTTGCCGTAAGGCCTTGGCTGCCATCGGGACACAGCATTCTGAGAAATTCGTGAAGTCATCACTGCCCTTTTCTACTGCTGACCGATTGGAAATGCGAGGGAAAAATCATTCAGGTCCCCTCTAGCCCGGATAATTCATAGGTTGTCGTGACGAAGTGCCGCAGGCGCCTCGATGACAAGGCGTGCAACGAAGGGCCCCACAGGCGTACTCGTGCAGTACGCCGAGGAGCCCAAGGAAGCACAACACTGTCAGCGTGGATGATTGCGGCACTGCAGTAGACAATTTATGCATAATCCGGGATAGTGTCCTGTCCCACAGATAGCATAACATTTGCTGAAGGGACTTTGAGACGAGATCGCGGAGCGAGGAGGAGGCGATGTTGT
>JAUXKG010000166.1 GCA_030624355.1 Acidobacteriota bacterium | reverse complement strand
TCGCTACGACATCGTGGGAATCTCTTCGATCATTGTAAACGTGGGTAAGGTTCGGGAAATGTGCCGGATGGTGCGACGCTTGTCTCCCGATTCCGTGATCGTGGTGGGAGGACATGTCACAGCGATTCCGGAGATCGAACAGCAGATCGATGCCGATCATATTGTAAGAGGAGATGGAATCTCCTGGATGAGAAGGTTTTTGGGCGAAGATGAGGGAGCGCCCATCCATCATGCTCAGATCGTTGCAGGCTTTGGGCACCGAATGATGGGCTTGAAATTGCCTGTTCGCATCGGTTCCAAAGCGGCCACCATCATTCCTTCGGTTGGCTGCCCCATGGGGTGTAATTTCTGTACGACCTCCTCTTTCTTCGGCGGCAAGGGGAAATTTCTCAACTTCTACAACACCGGAGAAGAGCTGTTCCAGGTGATGACGAAAATGGAGGAGAAATTAAATGTACGGTCCTTTTTCATCATGGATGAAAACTTCCTTCTGTTTCGGAAGCGTGCCATAGAGCTGCTGGAGCTGATGAAGCAATGGGGAAAGAGTTGGGAGCTGTTCGTGTTTGCCTCGGCCAACGCCATCCGAAAGTACAAGATGAAGGAACTGGTGGAACTGGGAGTTTCCTGGCTCTGGATGGGCTTGGAATCAGCGGGTTCAGAATATTCGAAGCTCAATGGTATTGATACCAGAGAAATGACCCAACAGCTGCGCCGCCACGGCATCAAGCTGCTGGGTTCCACGATCGTCGGTCTGGAACACCACACGCCGGAGAACATTCGTGAGGAGATCGAATTTGCCGTGTCCCATGAGACCGATTTTCATCAATTCATGCTGTACACACCTGTTCCCGGCACTCCACTTTACCAGGAGATTTCCCAGCAGGGGCGTCTTCTGGATGTCGACCTGGCCGATATTCACGGCCAGCACAAATTCAATTTTCAGCATGCAGCGATCTCCCGAGATGATTCCAAGAGGTTTCTGGACTGGGCCTTCTGGAAGGATTTTGAGCGAAATGGCCCCAGCCTGTTCCGTGTCTGCCGCACTACACTGGAAGGATGGAAACGCTACAGGGACGACCCGGACCTGCGAATCCGTAAGCGGTTTGAAGAAGAGATGAATGGACTGAAGTACGCTTACAGCGGCATGCTCTGGGCCATGGAACGGCAACTGAAGAAGACCAATAAAGCTGTTACCGAGCAGATCAAGTTGCTGCGCAGGGAGATGGCCAAGGAATTCGGTGTGGCAGCCAGAATTGGGGAGAGTGTTTTGGGTCCTTTGCTGTGGTGGACAAGCCGACGTGAGGCGAAGCGGCTGGTAGGCGGTGTTACCTACGAACCGGAGACCATCATCGATCGCCGGAACTGGGCATCGACCTGAATCAGGAAAAGAGGGGACAGTCCCCTTTTTTCTTCCTCTGGGTAAGGCCAAAGTCTTAGGTCTTTTCACCTAGTCGGGGCATTAGGCACAAGAGACAGGGAGGCCGGGATCTGGCGGAGAAGTTATTTGATCCTGTTTTTTCAACAGGTTACCGATCTCCACAATTCAGGTACCAGAATTGCTTCTCGTTTTTGCCGGGACTCGTTGAATTGCCCCATTCCATCAGAGCTGCCCTGTAGCCGTGCAGACCTCTGTCGGGAAACGGCCCCCAGGGTGGCAAGCAAGTCTCTTTGAGAAAATTTAGGAGATTTTTGTTCAGGAAAGTGTGGATGTGAGCCGTGCCCTCAGTTGAAGATTCCAGCCAAAAGAGATCCCTCCAGGCCCTGTTTCTAGCATTGGTGTTTTGCCTGTTCGCGGTTCTTCTGGTCATCTATGGGGCCCGGCAATGGTATCCTCCGGCCGCCTCCCAACATGCTCCCCAGGTCGACCGCATGATGAACTACCTGCTTTTGACCACCGGAGTGATGCTCCTGATTGGGCACTTCGTCCTGGGATTCTTCGTGTGGAAGTTCAGTCGGCGACAGCCAGTGACCCAGCGACTGGCGACCGCCAGGACCGAGCGACGTTGGTCGGTGGCCGTGGGAATCATCGTGGCCCTGGTAGCGGAGGGAGGTGTGCTGTACCTGGGACTCCCCCTGTGGGGACAGTTTTATGGCCTGGCAGCCCCTGCTGATGCGGTCAGGATAGAAGTGACTGCCGAGGAGTTCAGCTGGAACATCCGTTACCCCGGCCAGGATGGGGCCTTCGGAAGGACCGAACCTGAGCTCATCAGTCTGAACAATCCGATCGGGCTGGATGCCACTGACACGGCGGCCAAAGACGATCTTCTTCTACTGGCCGAGTTCTACCTTCCCATTGACAAGCCGGCAAGTATTCGTCTGCGTTCCAAGGATGTCTTGCACAGTTTTTATCTGCCTCACTTCCGGGTCAAGCAGGATGCGGTGCCGGGAATGAGCATCGACATCTGGTTTGTCCCGACCAAGGAGGGCGACTATGAACTTGTTTGTACCGAGCTTTGCGGGTTCGGCCACTACCAGATGCGAGGGTTGCTCCACGTCGTCGGGGAGCAGGAGTTCCAGCAATTTCTGACAGAGGAGCCCCCCTTCCTGTATTGAGTTGGACAATGAAAACATCTGTGGATACAGGACAGGACTTGAAACAGGAGAGTCGAGTTTATGGCAAGCGACGTTGAACAGCATGTGATCCATGAAGAGCAGAGTTTCCTGAGCCGCTATGTCTTCAGTCTCGATCACAAGATCATTGGCATCCAGTACTTTCTGACCGCTATCGTCATGGCCCTGGTAGGCGGATTTCTGGCCATGCTGATTCGCCTGAATCTGGCCTGGCCGGGAGAGAAGTGGGCCATTCTGGGCGCCCTGTTTCCCTCTGGAGCCGAGGATGGCATTCTCAAGCCGGAATTCTATATCGCTTTGGTCACCATGCACGGCACCATCATGGTGTTTTTTGTGGTTTCATTTGCCCTGGTCAGCGGTTTCGGCAATTACCTCATCCCCTTGCAGATCGGTGCCCGCGACATGGCCTTTCCTTTTCTCAACATGCTCTCCTACTGGATAGCGGTGCCTGCCTGCCTCATCATGCTGGCCTCCTTTCTGGTGGAGGGAGGAGCAGCGGCTTCGGGCTGGACCGCCTATCCTCCACTGAGCGCAGTCAGGGAGCCGGTGGTAGCCGGGTCCATGTGGGGACAGACGCTGTGGCTTCTGGCGATGGCCCTCTTTATCGTCTCCTTCACCATGGGAGGGCTGAACTACATCGTGACGGTGCTGAATCTGAGGGCTCCAGGTATGTCCATGCGGCGTTTGCCCCTCACCGTCTGGTCATTGTTTATCGCCTCGATCATCGGAGTGCTCTCCTTTCCGGCCTTGACCGCAGCGGCTGTCCTGCTACTCTTCGATCGCCATTTGGGAACCAGTTTCTACCTGCCTGCCGGTCTGTTCTTTGGAGATCGGCTGCTTCCCAACGAAGGGGGGACACCCCTGCTTTGGCAGCACCTGTTTTGGTTTCTTGGACATCCCGAGGTCTACGTATTGATCCTGCCGGCTCTGGGGATGACCTTTGACATTCTTCCCGCCTTCACCCGAAAGCCCATCTTCGGCTATCGAATAACGACCCTGTGCCTGTATGCGATTGCCGCCCTGAGCATGGTGGTCTGGGGTCATCACATGTTTATCAGCGGGATGAACCCGTTCGTGGGTGAATTTTTCTCTATCGGCACCATGCTGATCACCATTCCCTCCGCCATGATCGGGGTGAATATGATCGCCAGCCTGTGGGGCGGCAGCCTGCGCTTGACCACCTCCATGCTCTTTACGTTGGGATTGATCTCTCTGTTCGGTACCGGTGGCATGGGAGGGCTGTTTCTGGGTAACGCTGCCGCTGACATTCCACTTCATGACACCTACTTCGTGGTGGGACATTTTCACTTGATGATTGGCGGGGTAACCCTGTTCGGCATTTTTGCGGGCACCTACTTCTGGTTTCCCAAGATGTTTGGACGGATGCTCAACGAGACACTGGGGAAGCTGCATTTTTGGCTCACGCTGCCCGCTTTTTATTTCATTTTCTTGACCCAGCATTTCCTGGGCTTTGGCGGGATGCCGAGACGCTACTATTCCTTTGCCAACTACAGTTATCTGGAAGAGATTCAGGGCATCAACGTGTGGATCACCATAGCCGCCTTTGTCATGGGAGTGGCCCAGCTCATCTTTCTTTTGAACTTCTTCTGGAGCCTGGCCAAGGGTCCCCGGTCGGGGAAAAACCCCTGGCGGGCGACTACCTTGGAGTGGACCACTCCTTCGCCACCTCCTCACGGGAACTGGGGCCAGGAGATTCCCACGGTACACCGCTGGCCTTACGAGTACAGTCTGGAGGGTGAGTCGGAGGATTTTACGCCTCAGACGGTACCTCAAAATGCACCATAGTCCGGATTATGGATAATCCGGACTAGAGGGAAGGGGAACATGCACCAGACCACATCCAGTGAAAGAAGCCGCTATCCCGGGCAGGGAGTACTGGTCCCCAACTCAGCCGAGCTGGGATTGTGGATCTTTTTGGCCACTGTCACCATGCTCTTTGCAGCCTTTACCAGTGCTTATCTGGTCCGGAGCGCAAGTTCCGATTGGCAACCCGGCCCCATTCCTGCCGTCTTGTGGATCAATACGGTGGTTTTGATTTTGAGCAGCCTTACCCTGGAGATCTCTCGATCGGCCGGGAGGAGATCCAGCAGTGCAGCATGGAGGCCCTGGTTTTTGACCACCACGGTCTTGGGCCTTCTCTTCCTGGGCGGCCAGATCCAGGCTTGGAAGGAATTGATGGAACTGGGATTCTATATTCCCACCAGCCCGCACAGTTCTTTTTTCTACGTCCTGACGGGCGGGCATGCTCTTCACCTGTTCAGCGGACTTCTGCTGCTGGTCTACGTCTACTGGCGAACCTCGACCCCTGGGAGAGTTTTGGACAGACCCAACCAGAATGATTTGCTGCGGCTGTGCGCCACCTACTGGCATTTTTTGGCCCTTCTTTGGATGTTTCTTTTTGCCATGATCTCTCTCTGGTGAGTCACAGAAATAATGGAAGGAGTATTCAATTCATGGCTGGTGTGATTGAAAGTAGCGAACGGTTTTCCCAGGGAGCATCCAGCTCCCCTTTCTCGGTGAGTTGGCAGAAGTTGATGATGTGGATCTTCATCGTCACGGATGGGTTGTTGTTCGCTGGATTTTTGGCCGCATACGGATTTAGCCGACTGGCCAGCCCCGTGTGGCCCGACCAATCCCAGGTGTTTCACATTGGTTTCATCAGTGCAATGACCTTCGTTCTGATCACCAGCAGCGCTACCATGGCCAGCGCGGTGGAAGCTGCACAGGACAGAGATCGCAGCAAGGTGATCCGATTTTTGGTTTTGACTATTTTGGGAGGATTGATCTTTTTGGTGATGCAGGTCTATGAGTGGACGGCCATCATTCATGAGGGGGCGAGGCTGAATTTCAATCCCTGGGGAGTGACCCAGTTCGGCAGCTACTTTTTTGTGATCACCGGATTTCACGGCAGCCACGTGCTGAGCGGTGTCATTATTTTGGCTGTGGTCGCCGCCCGTTGCCGGGCCAACAAGTCGAGAGCTGAAGGTGTCGAGTTGGCTGGACTTTACTGGCACTTCGTCGATTTGGTCTGGGTCTTCGTTTTTACCCTTTTCTACCTGATATAGGAGAAAGAAATTCTCATGGAACAAGACGGATTGAAACACGGATCCCGTCCTTACTGGAAAATATGGGTGGTTCTTCTGGTGATCACGTTGGTGATGGTTGTGGTCGACCAGAGTTCCATTGCAAGAGGGGCGCTGGTTGTGATCCTGGTGGGGGCCATGTTGGCCAAAGCGACTCTGATCGGAAGCTACTTCATGCACCTGCGATTCGAGAAATTCGGTCTTGTTCTGACTGTAGTGATAGGCCTCCTGGTTACCGGAGCTATTCTCTTCGCTCTCATCGCGCCCGATGGGTTGCGGGCTCTGCATCTGTCATCACGGTGATGGAGCGTTTTCCCCGGCTCCATCAGTGAAGGGGACGAAAAGATGGTTTGGCAAAAGCGTTTTGTCCTGATCGGATTGCTGCTTATTGTAGTTTGGCCGGCCGCTCAGGAGCCACTCCGGGCGCAGTGCGCGATGTGCAGAACCGCTTTGCTGGGCTCAGCAGAGGGGAGATATCTGGCTCAAGGATTCAATCGCGGTATCTTGTTTCTCGCCGG
>JAUXKG010000187.1 GCA_030624355.1 Acidobacteriota bacterium | reverse complement strand
TCCTTCATTCGCGGGTAGGTCTCGAAAACAATCTCGCCCCTGTGCACGATCACCATTCCCATGGTGGTCGAGTGCTCGCTATGGAGAAAATCGACATAACGCATCTCTCCATCAGGGGTCTCGACCCTGTAATCGGAGATCTCAGCCATCAGTCGATATCGGAGCTCCCTGACCGGGCCATCACGATACACATTGACCGTCGGATAGAGCTGGTGGACGTTTTTAAAGTACCAGGCCTGCTGCTCGCCGACCACATCCCACCAGGCGGTGGTTTCAGTGGGTAGAGCGCGATGCCACTGAAATGTCTCCTCGACAGTGGATGCAGGTTCGAATGGCTTGGGTTCCGGGCCGGGTTGGGCGCACCCGATCACCTGGGTGAAGGGAAAGGCCAGAACAAGGGCCACTCTTCCGCTCATCATTATTCTCCTGAGGTATCAACCCTACTTCACATCGGAGAGCTTGCGTCCAACCGGAGATTTCTCATCAATGGAGAAGTGCTCCACCCTCGAGCGACCTAGGTTGGAAATGATTCGGATCCCTTCGCGAGCACTTCCCTTCTCCTGCCCAGCATATAAGAGACCCCCCCCCAGATTGCGGCCAGTGGCACCGCCACGAACGCAATCACAGACAGGCTCAGACCAAGTCCAGTCAATGCTGTGTAGGCCCAGGCGCTCACTGCGTCACCGCCTCGATAGACAGCAGTATCGATGAAATTCTTCGCTTTGTACTTCTCCTCCTTACTCACCACAGTGTAGAGCATCTCCCTTGACGGCCGGGTAATAGCATAGTTCCCGGCCCGCCGCAGGACCTGTACGACCACCAGCACCGCCAGCACCGGGGAGAATCCCAGGACCAGGAATCCGGCTCCCAGCAAAATCGGAATCAGTGCCAGGGTGAGCCCGAGCCCCAGAGAACGCACCAGGCGCCCCGTCAGGAAGACCTGGATGACGATGGTCAGGGCATTGACCACAAAATCCATGGCCGCAAACACGGTGGTGCGTTGCCCTGGATCGTCAAAGGCGTCACGTATGATCTCAGCTTGCTGGAAATAAAGGAAGGTGGCGAGCGTGGTATACAGAAGCATCAGAAGACAGATACCAAGCAGGTACGGCGAGCCCAGGACCAGGCGAAACCCGCCCAGGATACCCCCACCCATCGCCTTTTCATCGTTTCGTGATGATTCGCCCTGAGCAGCATCCATCGGGTCACCGACATCCTGCTGCCACGCAATCAGTCTCTTGACACACACAACAGCAAGGCCCAGGAAGGCGGCGGAAATCAGCAACAAACTGCTCGGCTCCAGATGAACCGCCAGCCCCGCGGTCAAAGCCGGACCCGTCAGCGCACCCGCCGTGCCGCCGGCAGCAATGAATCCGAACAGGCGCTTTGCCTGCTCCGAGGTGAATGTGTCCACCATAAAGCTCCAGAACACCGACACGATGACGAGATTAAAAACACTCGCCCAGATAAAGAAAGCGCGAGCGATGTAAGCGTGCGTGATATCAGATTTAAATAACAGAAAAAAGATCAGGACATTTGCGATAAAGAAATAGTACACATACGGCAGGAACCTTCTGCGTGGATACCGTGAGGTGATCCAGCCAAAGAACGGCACCGCCGCCAGCATGACCAGGAACGTGCCGGTGAACAGCCACTGAAGATTCTTGACGCCTCCGGCTATTCCCATTTCGTCGCGCATGGGGCGAACGATATAGTAGGCGCACAGAAGGCTGAAGAAATAGGCAAACGACCACAGTAACGCTCTGACCTCGCCCCTCTCTACATTCACCAGCCTTCTCAACCAAACGAAAATCATCGGATCGCCGGAGAGCGAATCGTTCTTTGATGGGCCGGGCTCTGTCATGCGTCTAATAACCACGCTCCACATTCACCTGTGACAAGAGCTTCTCTCCAGCCGCATACCGTCGCAGATTTTCCCGGACCACCATCCAGATTCGATCGCGCAACAATTCCGATCGGTAGGCCACATGGGGGGTGATGATCACGCGGGGTTGATCCCACAGCGGATGGTCCGCCGGTAGGGGTTCCGGATCGGTGACATCCAGCCCGGCTCCGGCCAGTTCACCTTCATTCAGCGCTTCGACAAGATCATCGGTCACGACGCTCTTGCCTCGTGCGATATTGATAAAATAGGCACTCTTCTTCATTGTTTTAAAGAAGTTACGATCGAATAGTCTGGTGGTCTTGGGAGTGATGGGAACCGTGCTGATGATCACATCAGCCCGGGCAGTCAAGGTCAGGAGTTCATCTGCCAGCCCTACATAGCTGACATAATCGGGTCCCTCTCGCCGGCTGTTGCGCGTGGCAATGACGTTCATACCCAGCCCATGCCCTCGTTTTGCGGTCTCAGTTCCTATTCCACCCAACCCGACCACAAGCAGGGTCTTACCGTTGATTTCCCACACGGCATCCTGGCCCGGTAAGATCGGAGCATCCCAGTCCCTGGTGGTCTTGATGGCACCGTATTGATCGAGGCCGCGTACCAACATCATCATCATTGCGATAGCATGCTCAGCAATGCTTGGACCTGATAACCTCTGGGAATTGGTGAGGATCTTCTTTGAAGCTACAAACCCCTCGGAGGACACACAATTCTCGACCCCAACAGCTAGCGAATGAACCCAATGTACGGATGACGGTTCTTCGAACAGATCGGAGGAGCACCAGCCGATGTAAACATCGGCATCCTGCATTGCTTTGAGGAGGACTTCATCCGTCTCACCAGACGTAAACTCGATCCCCGGGAACATCTCTCGCAGTTCCTGCAGGCGGTTCAGGTTTCCATAGACCACAACCTTCTTCGGTTCCCTCCATCCGGCCATGTCTCTGGACGCCATGCGGCTTTCACGAAGCTGGAACCCACGGATGAGCTCCTTGACGGCATCTGCCTCTCCCGCGACAGCCGGCACACTAACGGCAAGCAGACAACCACAAAGCAGTCCTTTGATCTTTGTCATCGCCACGCTCCTGTGAGCGTTCAGTATACTCCGGCCCCGCAGCGCATCGGGCTACCGAGTTCCAGCCCCAGAGATGCTCCGACCCGGGCCAAGGGTGCAAGTATGTCCATCTTCGACGAGCGCGGGAGTCTCTGAACGTTGGCTACTGATGACGGGGACAGGAAAACCCAGGGTGCGGGAGATTGCCTTTGAAACCAGGTGCTGCTCAGGCCTCCAACACGGCCTCAATGATCCCCTGATACCCCCGGGCGGTCTCGAGTAACTGCTCAACCTCGACATACTCATCCACAATGTGGGCCAGAGACTCCGGCGAAGGGCCAAACCCCATCGTTGGCACACCGGCCTGCCCGGCGCTATACGCTGCGTTGGTGCAGAAATTGTACGTGCCATAGGTTACCGGCAGTCCTGCCGATTCCAGTCCCGTGGCTGCCTTCCGTATAAATTCGTGCGAGGGGTCCAGGAACCAGGCCGGGAACCATTTTTCAGTCACCAGTCTTCTGCCGGTATAGGTCGGGTACTCACCTTTGGCGATCGTGGAGCTCAAGGTCGCGCCTTCAACCGTGGGTAAATTGGCAAGTGATAAAAGCACGCTCTCTTGCGTTTCACCGGGCATCAGGCGGCGATCGTAAGTCGCCCGACAGCGGCTGGGGATCATCGAATGGCCGGGATACGGCTCAGAAATGATGTCGGTGAGTGCCATGATCCCCTGTCCTACGACCTCGTGGGTGGGTAATGTCAGCTCATCGATCGCCGATATGGCGCGGATCATGGCGTGGATTGCATTCACCCCTTCATGAGGTGAAGAGGAATGAACCGGCCGGCCAATCGTTTCCAGGTGGATCTCGGCCCGGCCGCGCCCGCCGTGGATCAAACGTAGGTTGCTGGGTTCGCAGATGACCACATAATCTGGCTGTTGTTGATCCATCACAGCCTTAAGCGCCACCCCCTCCAGCACCTCCTCCATCACAGAAGCAGACGCCACAACTCTCCCGGCCAGTTGCCCCTTTGCCGCAGCTGCAATTGCCACGATCATCGCCGCGAGTGGCCCTTTCATATCGGTTGCTCCGCGGCCGTACAACTTGCCCTCGACGATCTCGCCCGCAAAAGGGTCATGCTGCCAGGGGACGCCGGGTGCGATCCCAACCGTGTCGATATGTGCATCGAACAGCAGCGTTGGACCCGGTCCTGCCCCCTTCACGACCCCGACGACAGTTCCATTTTCATCGACCGTGACTTCCTCGTAGCCAAGGCCGCGCATTTCCTTCACCAGCAGGTCGGCAACCTTCTTCTCTCTTCCCGCCTCGGAGGGAAGCCGCACGAGCTCCTGAGTCAGCTCGATCACAGCCTGGGAGTTGATGTCACGCATGGCGTCTCACCGGTGGCGGCCAAAACCTAGTCCGGCCTCAGATTCTGGCACCTGCACCGAGCCGAGTATACTCCGGTACCCACCCCCTCTTGCCAGAGAACGAGGCGTCGTTGATCCTTCGCGAGCGGTTTCCTGTGGTAGCACGTCAACGATTCGGGGAAAGCCGGTCACGCCGTGGCCCCACAGCCATGATTTATACTGTTATCGCTCGAGACCCTTGGGTATCCAACCCAGGTTAGGCGCTGAGAGGAGCTGCAGTGCAGAAATTACGTCTTTTGACCATCGTCACACTTTTACTGGCGGCGTGCTGCACGGCCTGCAATCCAGGTGTCGATTCTGAGAACACATTAGAGAACACGAGTCCCGAAACCTCTTCCCGAAGTCTCCGGCAGGATGACCGCACCAAGAATGTAGACGAAATCTTTTCGGACTGGGATACCGCAGAAACCCCCGGTGCGGTTCTCGAGGTCATCCGGGATGGAAGAATCATTTATCAGCGTGCCTACGGTATGGCGGATCTGGAGCGCGATGTTCCTCTATCCCTGAAATCAGTTTTTGATATCGCGTCGACCTCAAAGCAATTCGTGGCGATGAGCATTCTGTTGCTCCAGGAACAGGACAAAATGTCACTAGATGACGATGTCCGAAAACACCTCCCGGAAATTCCGGACTACGGCCAGACCATCACCGTCCGGCATCTGATCCATCACACCAGTGGGATTCGTGATTACATGGACCTGATGGTCCTGGCGGGGATGAAACATGAGAACAGTTATCATCCAGCCGTCATTGTCGACCTGATCGTCCGACAAAAGGCGCTCAATTTCGAGCCCGGGGAGGAATTCCACTACAGCAATTCCGGATATCTATTGCTGGCGGAGATCATTGAACGGGTGTCTGGACAAACTCTAGGAGAGTTCACAGGGCAGCATATTTTCAGGCCGCTCGGCATGAACGCCAGTCACTTCTATGATGATTTCACGCGAACCGTGAAGAATCGTGCCCTAAGTTACTCACGGAAGGAGACGGGCGGCTACGCATCGATCCGATACATCTTCGACGTGGTCGGCGACACCGGATTGCTCACCACACTCGAAGATCTGTTCCTCTGGGATCAGAATTTCTACCTCAACAAGCTGGGAGAAGGGGGGTCGAAGCTGATCGAGCAAGTGCAGACTCCTGGCCGGCTCAACAGCGGAAAGATACTTCACTACGCCTTCGGGCTCGAAATCGAAACGTACAGAGGCCTCAGCATCGTCAAGCACAGTGGTTCAGCTGCCGGTTATCGATCGGAGATGCTGCGCTTTCCCG
>JAUXKG010000244.1 GCA_030624355.1 Acidobacteriota bacterium | reverse complement strand
GTCAAGCCCGTCCGGACGGGACTCTGGCCGGTGACGAAGGCTACTCGCCCGGCTGTACAGCTCTGCTGAGCGTAGAAGTCGGTGAAAAGTATGCCCTCCTTGGCAATGCGGTCAATGTTGGGTGTCTCGTACGCCATCATCCCCATGTTGTAGGCTCCGACGTTGTACCAGCCGATGTCATCGCCCCAGATCACCAGAATGTTGGGCTTATCCTGCGCTGAGGCACTGACTGACAGGGCCAAAATGGCCACTGTCGCCAGGAGCCACAACAGTTTGATTCGCTTGGTCATGGAAATTCTCCTTCTCATGGTTAGCTGGTCTCCGCCTCAAGACTGCAGACAGTACACCGTCTGCACAACGGTCAAGGGAATCGGGTGAGATTAGGCACAGCCTTGCATGTGGCCGATAACGATGCAGCTAAGTGACACGGACTCTCCCCCCAATCCGGCCTGTCACTATAACGTAGAGAAGGCCTACCTGGCAATGTCGGTAGATTGAGCGAAGGTGTGCCAAGATCCATCGCCTCATACTGTGGAAGGGATTAATTCGGAACAGCGACTCACCGATCAGGGTCAAGGTTCCGGATCAGATTTTGTATCTGGGAGTCCTGAGGGAAAAGCTCCCTGAGCTTTTCGGCATAGCCGAGGGCTTCCTGCGGCGAGCCACTCTGAACGAGGTAAGTGACCAAAGCCCACAGGATTTCCCGGTCATTAGGGTGCCGCTTTTGGGCGCTTCTTAAAACGTTCAGCGCTTCCCTCTCCCGTCCTGCTGATTGGAGTGCAACTCCATACACATAGCTGTAGCGTGCTACATCGGGTCCCAGGCGAGCTGCCTTCTCCAGCGAAATAATCGCCTCGGGCAGGCGCTGCTGTCGGACCAGCAGCAAACCCATGGCGTGATGGAGATCGGCGTGATCTGAGCCTTCTTGGCCGCGGAGCAGAATTTCTTCAGCTTCCTGTTCTCGTCCCTGTACACGGTACTGGTCCGCAAGGTTGACGTAGGCCGGGATGAAAGCGGGATCGATACGAAGCGCTGTTTGGTATTCTTGCTCGGC
This sequence comes from Acidobacteriota bacterium, assembly GCA_030624355.1. Lineage (GTDB taxonomy): Bacteria > Acidobacteriota > UBA6911 > RPQK01 > JADFOI01 > JAUXKG01. Next base: position 3,822 of record JAUXKG010000244.1, on the reverse strand, counting down.
CAGGGACCACTCTCCCAACTGCAAATGAAGATTCCCCAGATTCATGTGAGATTCAGGCCTTTCCGCTGTTGCCATCTGAGCCTTCCTGTATTCCTCCAGAACCTCTCGGTGTCTGTGCCGTTGTGAGGTCGTCATCAGCTCTGTCGACACACCAGCCAGGACACGTGCGGCTTCGATTCTCACCGTGAGGATCGGGTCGGAGAGGAGGGGGAAAGCAAGGTCCAGGCGAAACCGGGGCTCCAGGTTCTCCACCACCAGCAGAGCAGAATGGCGCAGGAGGGGATCTATCTCCTGAAGGAGCCTCTGGAGACTGGAAGTGGGGAGACCTCCCGGATAACCACTCAGCAAAGATAGGGCCGAGGCTCGAACAATGGCGGGCTGATCCGAATCTTGTACCAGCTCAGCCAAGGTCTCACCAGCCCCTGCCAACCCATGTTCTCCCGCATAGAGTGCCTCCCCGTAATGAGTCTCCCGATCTGACCCGTACCACTCCTTTACCTGTTCGGCTGCCCACTTGGCCGGCCGGTCGGTGTGACAGTCATTACAGGCATTGGGAGTCCCCAGTCTTAGAGACAGGTCGGGGCGAGGAACGCGCAGGCTGTGATCTCGCCGAGGATCGATGACCATATAGGTCTGAGCAGGCATGTGGCACTCCACACAGGTGGCCGCAGGCGTCCCCGGTTCATGGAAATGGTGGTCTCTGCTTTCGTAACTCTGAGCCTGGTGGCAGCGGGTGCACAAATTGTTGCCGGGAGAGTTAAGCTGCAGGCTGTGGGGATCGTGACAGTCTGTGCAGGTGACACCCGCCTGATACATCTTGCTCTGGAGAAAAGATCCGTAGACATAGACCTCTTCCTGAATCTGCCCGTCAGGATGATAGAGGGGCGTGCGCAATAATGCCGGCCGGTGGCTGTCCATCAGGAGACGACCGTGCTGGTAGTCCTGCTTGAGAACGGAGCGCCTGGAATGGCAGCGGGCACAGGTTTCAATCTCCGTGCGGGAAGAGCGAGTATGACTTCGTCTGGCAGTGGTAGCACCTGGATCGAAGGCCCAACCGATATCGGGTTGAGCCCTGAAGGAGACTTCAAGCCCTTGAAGGACGGAGTCCTCAGCCTGATCCCCCTGGGCTGTAGCTTTAGCCCAGGCCAGGTGGCGAGAGGCCGGCCCATGGCAGGCTTCACAGGAGACATCCATCTCCGCCCAGGTGGTTTGATAGCGATCCTGGTCAACACTGTATCCCTTGAGCAGATTGGTGGAATGACACTCGGCACACATGTAGTTCCAGTTCTGATTGGGGCCCGTCCAGTGCAACGCATCCTCATGAGTGATGTCCTCATCCGGATAGAGATGAAACCAGCGCTGCCCCCCCTGCTGGGTGGTCCGAGCGTCCCAGGCAATGCCCAAAGCTTGATATCGGCCGCCCGGAAACTCGATCAGATACTGCTGGAGTGGATACACTCCGAACGTATAAGCAATTCTGTCGTCTTGAAGCGCTCCATCGGGACCGTCAGTACGCACCCAGAACTCGTCCTCTCTGGTGAAGAAGGTGGAGGTCACACCGGCATAGGTGAAGGGTGTTCCTTCAAAGTTCCCTAGAACGGTGTTGGAGTTGGCCGCCTGCATGGCCAGGTCATGATGTGAGTTCTGCCAGAGCTCGACCTGATTCTGGTGGCACTCAACACACACCAATCCTCCCACGAACTCCGAGGATTCCCGCAAAATTTCAGGAGGAGAGGACTCTGCACAGGAAGTGAGGCCCACGGCAAGCAGCAGAGCCAGCCGGTAAGAAGTCATTCGCACAGCTTCCCGTACTTGCTGAAATAGCCGAGTGTCTTCCTTATTTTCCTGTGATTCTCAAGATCGTAGATATCGCAAGCGGGGAAAGGGTGAGAATAAATGTGAAGGCTCACCGCAGATTCCTCAAACGGGTTTTCGACCTTATGGATATCAGCGGGTCCATCAAGGTGACCGAGGTTTCCCACGATAGTAGCCAGAACTTCGAGATCGAAAGAATCAGCCGAGGAGATTTCCTTGTAGTTGGTAAAACGTAGCCTACCTTTTTCTACCCTACTCCAACACTTCTCTCCCTCATGGCCATGTGTCGGAGCGTCTTGTCCCGGTTGCCAGCAGATGGCCAGCAACTCGAATTCTTCCGACTTGTGAATCAAGTTGCGGGTGTACTGTTCAGAATCGAATAACAGATAGGGTTCTATCTCATGTTGACGCAAGGTGGTTTCCAGCAAAAAACTGTGAACCTCCCGAACTGGAAACGCTCGAGCTGCAAACTGGTTCAGTGTCTCGATAAATTTATCGAGTGTTAACTCATTTTCACTCATGATGTTCAAATATAACAGATGGGCACAGCTCAGTCGTTCTCGCACCTTTAACTCTGTCTCCAACCAGATGACTATCCATAAAGAAGCTTCTGAACTTGTCGCTGAGGTTCCTCCCATCATGGCTGCCACAACAGCGGGATCCTATGGGAACTGGGCAATGGTTCGGGCACTTCCTGTGAGTTCGAGAATGTGCAGTCCCGTGCCGGCCCGATCGACGATGTAGATAAATCCACGCTCGTCCAGCTCCACGTTGTTGGTCTGCACAGCCACCTTGCATCTCTGCTGGCCGTCAACGGTCAAGCAGGTCGGGGTGGTCTTCTCTGTGACCGCGGGGATGAAAAAGGCCACTTCTTCAGGCTTGAAAGGGTTTCGAATATCCACTGCTCGGACTCCTGCGTTCCAGTAGGAGATGAAGACGATTCGCCTGTAGTAGATCGGGGTGAAGGACTCGTTGCTGGCGTGAGGGCCGAAGCGCCCACCCCTCTGGCAGAAATCTCCATCGGATTCCGGGACCTGGAAATTGGCAACCGAGAAGGGTTTCTCCTCCTCGGTGATGTCCACCAAAAACACCAGATGCCGAGGTTCGCGGCATTCGCGCCCAACGGATTCGGATACCAGCACCACGAAGTCGCGAACCCGGCCAAAGAGGTTGTCCGTAAAGTCAGTAATCTCGACTCCCAGGACGGGGAAACTGGTATGTCCTCCCCAGGAGGGAGCCATCTCTAGCCGGCTGATCTGTGGGAAGAAAAGATTTTCCGGCGTGGGTGCCGGATCTCCTTTCAGAAGCCTTTCCCGGTCCACGATCTGCAGGACGCCGTCGCTGGTTGTCCCGTAGGCGAAATAGATGCGATTGGCTAAGGCGATGGGGCCATGCAGCGGTGGAGGGACCGGCTCCACCGTCGAGCCGGGCTCCTGACCAGCCAGCCCAAAGTCGCGAATGAAGACGGGCTGGGCCGGGTTGCTTATATCGAAGACCTTGGTCATCCGATTGCTTCGCCAGGCCGGATCACCACCCACGATGTAAGCGATACCGGTGTCACATTCCCACCAGTTCTTGTGAGTGTCGGTGAGTCCATCCACTACAGTACTCACGAATTGTGGACGGCTGGGGTCGGTCACGTTCCAAATCTCGTGACTCGAACTGCCGGAGCTTCGCAGAAGGAAGGTCTGCCCTCCGATGTCACAGGCCCGCACCATTTGTGCCTGGGCCCTGTCAGCTGGATGTTCTCTGTCGCCTGGAATGTGGAAGAGGGTTGTGGGGTTGCCGGGTTCGGTCACATCGACGATCAAGGTTCCATTTCCCTCTCTGACTCCGGTGAGAGAATTGAAGCGGGTTCCCCAGTGGGTCCCCACATAAGCGATCCACCGTTCGTCCTGCAGGTGAATAATGGGCTGGTAAGAAGAGCGGCCCTGCAGATTGTTAAATCCGACCAAACGCATGTTTTTGCTCTGGGCCTGCCCTGGTTCTTCCAGTGGCTGCTGGGCC
>JAUXKG010000422.1 GCA_030624355.1 Acidobacteriota bacterium | reverse complement strand
TCGAATTTGATTGTCAGAAATCGCTTCGGGTTCTGTCGGAAATCGTAGAGCAACTTTACCATTTCTGAGGATACCTGATTTAGATTTTCATACAGCTGCTCATCCTTCGCCAGCCTGCCCAAAGTTCCCTGGCCCTGTTCTATGTCGTTAATGACAGCGGAAAACCGATCCAACGAATCGCGCATTTTCGCATAAAGCTGATCGTCGGTGGACAACTTGCCCAGGGTTCCCTCTCCCGAATCCATTCGGCGGGTGATGTTCTCGATATTGGCCACGAGCCGGTCACTTTTGTCGTAAATGGAGGGATCGTTGACAAATTTCCCCAAGGTGCCCTCCCCCTGTTCGATTTGTGTCAGGACCTTTTCCAAGCGATCCGCGGCGCGGTTGATCTTATCATAGACCTCCTGGCTCTGAACCAGGCGGCCAAGCGTTCCTTGTCCCTCCCGGAGGTCCGCTATCAGCGTGGAGGTCCTGTCCACCGTCTTCTTGGCACTGAGAACAGTCTGATTGAGGTTGTCGTAAAAGGAGGTGTCTGTGATGAATCGGCCCACCGTGCCTTCACCCTCGGAGAGTCGGGTCAGAATATCTCCCAATTTGTCAGAAAGAAACTCTACGTTGGACAGGACGTCGTCCGCTCCAGTGATCAGTTCTTCGAAACCCGGCTGGGTCGTTCCCGTAATAACAACCACTTCTTGGGTTCGCTCTCCGAACCAGGAATCTACCTGATCTTCCGTCACCGGTGCCGGAGTGGAAGTTCTTCCCAGGGAGATCTCAATATATTTGTCTCCCAGCAAACCGATGGAACCCAGGGAAATATCGCTGTCTTCTTTGATCCAGTCGCGGTGCAGCGACTGAATTTCCATGAAAACCTCGATGTTTTGCAGATTGGCTCGAGCTGTCCGAATGTCTTGCTCAAGGTCTTCGGACCGACCTTTCTGGCTTTGCAGCAAGGTTTCCAAATTATCCAGTTCCCGTTTCAGGCGCAGGGCTTGACTGGATCTTCTCCCGTGTTGCTCCGCCGCCTCTTCGTACTGGTCGGTGAGTGAGGGAAGGGTTGCCTCGTTCTCGGAAATTGTTTGTTGCAACTGCTCCAACCGTTGGGTCAAGTCGTCAATGCGGTCGAGAAGAATCAGGTTGGATTGAGTGGAGGGAAGCTGACCAGACTTAGAGATATGCACATCGATGACATTTCCGGCCTCCACACCCGCCAGAAGTACAATATCTCCTGCTTTCAGACCGGAGACATTGTTCAAGTAGGTCTTGGCAAAGAAGGTCTCTTCGAACAGGCCGACCTGTGTCCCGATAGTGAAGGTAGCCACCGCCAAGAGGCCTAGAGTCACCAGGACGAAGATCCCGACTTTGAGCTCCGCAAGACTCAGTCTAGGTTGGGTTTCCATCATATCTCCTCACGAATCATTGAAACTCTGAAGCAATCACCAGATGACCCTCACGAAAGGAATTCCTGAACGTACTCGTCCTTCACGTTTTTCAAGGCTTCATCGTTCCCTTCAAAGAAGACGGTTCCATCCTTGAGCATGAGGAAGCGAGTATTGACGAGACAGACCAAATCTGTCCCTCTCTTAAACTCGATCTCTCCATCCGGTTGGATCTCAGCGAACTCGGTGGCCAGGGTTGTGGCTGATCTCAGGTCATGAGTCACAAAAAGGGAAGCGACCCCCTCCAGATCACGCAGTTCGATCACCAATTCGCATATGGAACGGCTGGTGATTGGGTCCAGACCCGCTGTGGGTTCGTCATACAGTAAGATTGAAGGATTTTCCGACAGAGCACGAGCAATTCCAGCCCGGCGCACCATTCCTCCCGAGAGCTCTGAGGGAAACTTGTCAATGGCATGTTCCAGTCCGACAAAGCCAAGCAACTTCCGAACGGTCTGGTCAATTTCCTTTTCGCTGTGGTTCTTATCCTCTCGCATTCGATAAGCGACATTCTCGCCAACAGTGAGGGAATCGAACAGGGCTCCTTCCTGGAAGACCATGCCAATTCTCCTGCGGATAGGATTCAACTCCGTCTCGCTCAGGTTGGTAATATCGCGTTCTTCAATGTAGACTCGTCCTGAATCCGGCCTAACCAGGCCCAAGACCATCTTCAAAATAGTTGTTTTTCCCGATCCGCCACCTCCCAGTATCACCTTCGTTTCGCCTGCCCGGATTTCCATATTGAAGTCGCGTAGCACCACTTGGTCCCCGAAGGATTTGAACACGTTCTCGAAACGGATGACACTCAATATCTGAACTCCAGAATGAGCTTGCTCAGGAAAAAATCACTGACGATCACAAGGATAGAGGCCATTACGACCGCTTGGGTCGTGGCACGACCTACGCCTCGGGTTCCACCCGTCGTCCGCAGACCAAAGTAGCAACCCACCATACCGATGATAAACCCGAAAACTACCGGTTTAAACAGACCCTCCAAGAGATCATTGTAAGACAGGGACCGAATTGCCGTATTCCAATACAAAGAAGTATTGAGCTTTAAGGTGTAAAAGGACACCAGCCATCCGCCGATCAACCCAAAAAAATCAGCGACAACTGTCAGAAGGGGAAGCATCGCCGTGGTAGCAATCATTCGCGGAGTGACCAATTTTTTGGTTGGGTCGGTTCCCAAAGCTCTCATGGCGTCAACCTGCTCCGTGACGACCATCGACCCCAACTCGGAAGCAATTCCCGATCCCACCCGTCCAGCTATCATCAGCGCCGTCAAGACGGGTCCCAGCTCTCGCACCAGAGAGAGAGCAACGAGCTGCCCGGTCAGATTCACGGCGCCAAAAGACTTGAGTGATTTTGCCGAATGGAGAGCCATGACTCCTCCAGTGAAAAAGCCGGTTAAAACGATGATCGAGAGGGAGCCGATGCCGATGACCTCCATCAGCGTGAAGGTATCTTGAAAATAGCGAGGTTTCTGGAACAGGTTGACAATCGCTCTGACGCAGAGCAACGTGAACTCCTGCACTTCATGAATGGCTTGGTAGAAAAACAACATGTGGTTCGGTATTGTAGTCTGAGGTGGAAAACGGGCTCAACTATCTAG
>JAUXKG010000385.1 GCA_030624355.1 Acidobacteriota bacterium | reverse complement strand
GGATCGACGATATAGGAATATCCCAGCTCCCTCATGACCGTATCAATCACGGTCGTGATCGGGATCCCCTGGAACCGAAACTCCATTCCGGCGGCAGAGGCTGGTACTTGCGGCTGCGAGGCCACAGGTGAAGCCTGTTCCTGCTCCTGGACAGCTCCCTCTGGCTCATCCTCCGGTGAGGTGGCCTCCTCTTGCGGAGCTTCCTGAGGCCCCGAAGGCTCCTGCGGCTCCCCTGACGGACCAGCAGACGGCGATTCGATCTGGGACGCTCCGGCACCCGTATAACCCCAGCCTTGAGCAATCAGACAGAAAACAACAACAAGCACGAGCGTCTTTAATCGCATCATAAACACTAGGTTCGATTTCCCCAGCTTTGGCGCTGGTTGAGATAGCAAACTCACCTGCGGTTACGCTGGGTCGAGCGAGCTGTAGTCGATGATCCTTGACCCTGTCCCAGACCGCCCCGCCCAGACGCGGCTCCTGAAATATTCCCTGGCTGATTTTGCTGCTGATTGCCTCGCACCCCCACACCTCGTTGGTTCGCCCGGCCCTGAGCCACCGCCACCTCCAGACCTCGACTTCCCGCTTTTCCCCCTCTGGTCGCGGCAGCCCTCCGGGTTGCTGCTGGTTTGCGGGAGCCAACCGTAATTACCGTTACAGAGGCCTTGGTTCCCTTACCGGCTGCCGCTGTCTTGGGCGGCGACGCGTCCGCCATGTCGATGATCTCTTCTGTGTCTTTCCATTGCAGTCGAATGGTGGTTTCTTGAATTTCAGCCACTTCAAAGCCCTGCACAAGGTCTCCAACCTCAACGGTGCGCAACGTCATCACGTTGGGTTTGACGTAGGTATTGACAACAGCCCGCTACTGACCTCCCACTTCTGAGATTCCGTGAAGAGTCGGCCGGACTGCCCAGGCCGGAGGCTTTTCCTGGGTAAGCGTCTGTGAGGTCTCTTCAGAGGTGGAACGGCGCTCTTCGGTGAAAAGATTTTTCTCCGAGACCACTAAAAAGGTCGGCAAGGATTGAGGCTCTTCTACTCCCAGGACATCGGTCAAAGTCAGCAAGACCGGCTCTGCCTGAGCAGCTTCCATCATCATTTCGGGGCTGTAGTTTTGCTTGAAGGTGTTCCAGCCCGACTGTTGCCGCCAGGCCAGAAACAGAACCCCCACCAGAAGTAGAAGATTGATAACAACGATGCGTCCTCTCATTTTTTCTCGCTTAACTTAGATGCCGCTCTCCTGAGAAAGTCGAATGAAACCGGAGATATTCATGCGCGGTTGAGTCCGCACCTGAGTCTTGGAACGAAAACTGCTGAGGGAGAAATCCTCCACTAGAAGAAACTTGTCGTGGGTGGAGAGCGCGTAAAGAAAATTGGTCAGCTGAGCGATGTCGCTTCGCAGATTGATCTGCAGAGTGATCTTGGCGTATTCCTCTCCCATATTTCGTTCCCGCAGTGGATTGCTGCGGGTCACTTCAATATTGTTCAGAGCAGCCACATTTCTCACCATGTCTTCCAGCTGGATAGTGGCCACACTGGTATCGTCGGCATCCAGGAGCATCTGATCATGTTCCTGCAAAGCTCTCTCCAGATTAGCCAGCTGAGTCCCATAAATGTCCCGCGCCTGGATCACCCGAACATATCGACCCAACAACTTCTCCTTGCTCTCCACCTCTTTCTGGATCTGTGCCTGAGCATCATAGAAGGGCAAGACCAGGCCAAAGATGGCCATAATCACTCCTCCTACACCCGCCAGAAGCGTTAGAGCCCGCCGGTCCCGTGTAGAGAGTTTTCGCATCCAAGACATTCTCTATTTCTCCTCGATCCTGGCTTCAAAACTGAATTTCTCCCGACCCTTCTTGGTTCGATCGGGCGTAATGTAGCGGGACTCCACCGTGCTCAAGTACTCGGAATCGAGCAAAATCTTGAGCAACGTCGAGGCCGAATCGGAAAAGCCGGTCAAACTGACTCTCTCCCCCTGAATGTTCAAGGCCTGCAAAAAGGAATCCTCGGGAATTCTCTCTGTCAGTTCACTCAAAACCAGAAGCACCCTCTGGCGACCTCTCATCAGATCCTGGAGCTGCTCCAGCTGGGCCTGCTGCTCATCGATCTGTTGGCGAAGAAACATGGCCTCTTCCGCCTCCGGCTTGTGCACCTGAATCTGGCCTTCGATCTGATCCAGGAGTTGCTGTCGCTGAACATACCCCTGGGTTGTCACAGCCAGGCCCATGATAACCAGCAACCCTGCCAATACCAGAGTCGGCACCAGGCCGGGCCGTTCAGCAATAATTCGTCCTTCCAAGGGGATGAGATTGAACCGGCTGGCCGGGGATCTGTTCATTCCTGAGATGGCCAATCCGATGGCCTCAATCAGGTTGTCCAGGGAGGAGTCAGATGAACCTTCCCGGCCCAGATTCAAGCCCTGAGAGATCAGTTCACAGTCCTGAAACCTGTCACGAAAGTCGTGGATGAAATGATTCCCGGCAGCGCCGCTCAAGTAGACCTTGGACACCTGCTCACCAGGCCAATCCAGCCGTGACAGGAAGCGATCGAGTTCTTCGAGCAGCCACTCAAAGCTGACATCCTGCTGGCTTACAGAAACCGTGGCTGAGAGAAATCGATTAGGTCCAATCAAAGCCATAAATTCAACTCTTTCAGGACTCAGACCGATCACCAACGCCGGATCCTTTTCCGGATAGCCGCCCTCATGTGCGGAGAAGATCTGGTGCAAGCCGGTGGTGGACACACGAACTGCCGCCGGGTAAAGATTCAGTTCTCGAAAGAAGCCCAGCTGCTCCTCCAGGTAGTCTTTGCGGACCATGAGGATCTGAAGGACGATCTTTCCCTGTTTTTGATCCCGATCCAATATCGTGTAGTCGTAATAAGATGTCTCTTCTTCCAGAGGCTCGAGCTTCTCCACCTGAAGGCGGATCACGCCGTCCAGGTTCTCCTCAACCTCAAGGGGAAGTTTGACCTGGTGAATCACGACCCGATCACGAGGCAGACCCACGATCACGTTTTCATGATTGAAGCTCTTTCGCTCCAGATACCCTTGCACCCAGGTGTAGATTTCCGAGGAGGGCAAATCCTTATAGTTCTCGAGCACCTCACAGTGGTCGAGTGTCAAACCGTGAAGACCCTTGGAGACGGTGGCAAACACCAAGCTGTTTCCGCGAATCTCAATTCCCAGGGCTGAGTTCAGCTTCAGCATGTCAACTGTCTACCTCCTTTTTCTTGGCCAGCTTGCAACATGCTCCCTCTTACTGTCACTGTTCCAAAATCGTGTTCGTCTGTCGCCATCATTCACATCTCGATGTTGGCTTCATTCCAATACAGCACAGAATGACCGGTCCGGGAACGTCCGTCGATTCGAACCACGCATCGAACGCGGTTCACCGCTTCCGAGTTGGTCAGCTGAGCATCACTGATCAGGGTGTAGATGTTGGAGCGGACCGTGGAAAGATAACTGGCTACGTCGGT
>JAUXKG010000019.1 GCA_030624355.1 Acidobacteriota bacterium | reverse complement strand
CCGGGTGTTCGTGTACGCTATAAACACGGATTAACACGGATTCGGTCATCACGGATTGCAGGGATTAACGAACACGGATTCACACGGATTCAGAGGGTGTTAGCTGTTCCCCCTGTCATTCGACAATAGACAATGATCAGCCGGTCAGCTATCAGCTTTTCGTCTCTTCCATTTCCTTCAAATACCAGTCAACGAAGCGGGGAACACCCTGCTCAATGGATGTAACGGGGGAATAGTCCAAGGCCTCTTCAGCGCGAGAGATGTCGGCAAAGGTAACGGGAACATCCCCGGGCTGGCCAGGCAGCAGACGAATCTTCGCTTCCTTTCCGAGGGCTCTTTCAATCAAACCGATCAGGTCCTGCAGAACGACCGTCCGGGAGTTTCCCAGGTTGAAGATATTGAAACCTGAAGGTCGGTCCAGAGCAGCCAGAACCCCCTGCATGATGTCGTCCACGTAGGTGTAGTCTCGCTCCGATCTTCCCTCATGGTAGACCTCGATCTCCTGACCCCGTTGAATTTGACGGGTAAACTTGTGGATCGCCATCTCGGGACGCTGGCGCGGACCGTACACGGTAAAAAATCGCAAACAGGTCACGGGAAGGCTGTAGTTCTGGTGATAGACAGAACAGAGAAGTTCTCCGGCCCTCTTGGTAGCTGCATAGGGAGAGATGGGTTGATCGACCGGGTCATCTTCCCCGAAGGGCAGCCGACTGCTGACTCCGTACACCGATGAGGAACTTCCAAAAACGAAGTGCCCCACCCCATGGTCCTTGCAGATCTCCAGCAAACGTGCGGTCCCGGTCACGTTGACTTCGCAGTAGAATCCCGGATTCTCCAGTGAAGGCCGGACACCGGCGTAAGCTGCCAGATGAATAACCGCTTCAGGCTGATGCTTGTCAAAGATCTCTCGAATCACCTTCGAATTCAAAAGATCCTCCCGGCAGAGGATGAATTCTCCCTTCTCCCTGATTCTCTGCACATTCTTCATCTTGATCTCAGGATCATAGAAGGAGTTGAAGTCGTCCAGAATGACCACGGACTCACCCCGCTCAAGCAATCGCTCGGCCAGATGAGATCCAATGAATCCGGCTCCTCCGGTAAGCAGGATCTTCATGACACCTCGGCTTCGACCAGGATTTCGTCCAGATGTTCTTCTTTTTTGTAAAGGGAGTAAATGATGCCTCCTGGAATCGCGGTCAGAACATAAATGAGAAAGTTAACCAGAGACAGACTCACTGCCATCTCAACAGGCACCCCAATCTGCGAAAAGAGCAGGTAAAAAAGACTTTCTCGCAGACCAATTCCGTTAATGGTCAAAGGAACCATAACGCTTAAATTGATTAAAGGGACGAAGATCAAAAAAACAATGAACGGTGCATCAATGGCGATTGAGAGGGCGGCGATCCAGACGATGACTGAGGCGAAGAACTGAATAACGAGTGAGGCTAGAAGAGCAATCCCGATCGACCTTTTGTTGCTGCGAAGACTGTTGAGTCCCTGAGCGACCAACTCCATCTTGGCCTCCCACTGTTCCAGGTTCCGTCGGCGCAAAAAGGCGCTGATCTTACGATGAGTCCAGGTGTGGAACAAGACGAAAGTCGCCAGAAGGTACCCTGTGATCACGAACGCGAAGACATACAGCAAGGACACTCCTTGAACCTCAATTCGGTAAATGGACGCAAAACAACCTCCAAGGACCAGAAGCGCACACATCCCGGCGTTTCGCTCCAATATCGTGGTGGTCAGCGTGGTCGACATCCCGCGCCTTTCCCGTTTCGAAAGATAGTAGGCTCGAAAAAAATCTCCCCCAATCCCCGAAGGGAGGAACAGATTGAAAAAGTATCCAATCATGGAGATCTTGGCCAGCGGCCAAAAATCGGGGTGGATGTCAAAACTGACCAGGACAGTCCGCCATCGAATCACCGACAGGGCAACGGATCCGAAGTGAACCAGGGTGGCCAGCAGAACCAGCAGCAGGTTGGCCGAGGAAAGGATCTCGACAAACCTGAGAAAATCCATACGATATCCGACAAACGTCAGCAGGGCGACCGTCACGACAATCTTGATCGCTATCGCTCGGCGATTGGACATAAACCTCCCGGAATGTTCCCTCTTCGGAAGCGCCACCCGGCGCCCTCACATCTGCATACAATCCCGCAAATCACGTGCGGAGACGCCTTCGGGTTGATTCGCGGAATCAGCGGATCGTACCCTTCCCGTGGCTGAAGGATTGAGGTCCAAATTGTGGCAAATTTGCACCAGATCCGTCAACGACTTATACTCCACGGTACATATGCCGGTCTACGAATATCGATGTCAGGAATGTGGACGCTGCTTTTCTCGATTTTTCTGGCGGGTGTCCGATGCAGAGGCTACCCGTTGCCGCTGCGGAAGTTCTCACCTTGAACAGCTGATCTCGCGTGTCTCCATGCCGCGATCCGAGGAGAGCCGCCTGGACAGCATGGCCGATCCCTCCAAGTGGGGTGATTTTGACGAGAATGATCCCAAATCGATGGCCAGAATGATGAAGAAAGTGGGGAGCGAGATGGGAGAGGAGCTGGGCCCGGAGTTCAACGAGGTGGTGGATCGTCTGGAATCAGGTGAGGACCCGGAGACGGTGGAAGCTTCGCTGGGGTCGGGCGATGCCGGCGACACGGACAATTTGTTCTAATGAACCAGGCACGCGAATCCGACCCTGCTGCGGAACCCAAATCGGATTGGTACGCGGTCACCACTCGATCCAGACATGAGAAAGTGGTCGCCGAGCAGTTGTGGCAAAAGAAAATCGAATGTTTCCTGCCTCTGCGCGATGTGCTCTCCAAGTGGAAGGACCGGCGCAAGAAGGTTCAATTCCCGCTCTTTCCAGGGTATCTGTTCGTGAATGTCCAGATGAGGTGCCGGCGTGTGGACATCCTGAAGGTCCCCTCAGTAGCCAGTATCGTGGGACTGAACGGTCATCCGCTCCCCATCCCGGCGGAGCAGGTTGATTCGGTAAAAAGACTGGTTTTCAGTACCCTGCCCTTCGACCCCTATCCCTACCTTGTGGAAGGAGACCGGGTGGAGATCATTCGAGGAGCACTCAAAGGCCTGCGGGGAGTCCTGCTGGAAAAAAAGGGCCGATACCGCTTCATCCTCTCAGTGGATCTGATCCAGCAGGCGATAGCCTGTGAGGTCGACTCCTGCGACGTCGAGAAGATCAGATGAGGAGGGTGGAGGAACACCTTCTACCTGCCACAGCACTTCTTGTACTTCTTGCCTGAGCCACAGGGGCAAGGTTCGTTGCGACCCACCTTGGGGGTGGTGCGGGCCACCGTTTTCACAGCCACCGCGGTACGCTCATCCATAGACTCTCTGCCCCCCCAGGCCGGCTGGACGGGTTCCTCGGACCCAGAGTAACTGAGCTGCTTCTGCTGCCTTCGTGCTCTGGCACCCAGCAGTTTCTCCTCTTCCTGCTCAGTTACGGGGCGCAGTACGAACAGCATCCGAACCATCTCCTCGGTGGCTCGTTCCCACAATTCCTCAAACATCTGGAAGGATTCCTTCTTGTACTCAATCAGAGGGTCCCGCTGCCCGTAACCGCGGAGTCCAATGCCCTCCTTCAAATGATCCAGGGCAAGCAGGTGATCTTTCCACTGTTGATCAATGATCTGCAGCATCACGATGCGCTCATACCAACGCATCATCTCCGTTCCAATCTGCTGTTCTTTTTCTTCGTATTTGGACTTGATCTGGTCCACCAGCTTCTCTTCCAGTTCCGGACGAGAGAGCCGGTCCACATCTGCCGGCAGATTCAGGGCATAAACGCGGCTCAGGTTGACCTTCAGATTCTCCAGATCCCACTGTTCCGGATTAGTCTCCAGGTTGGCATAGGCATCCAGAAACTCCACAACAATATCCTCGGAAAGTCGTAGCACGTACTCTTTCTCATCCTGGTCTTCCAGCAGTTCGCGGCGAAATCGGTAAATCTCCACGCGCTGTTTATTCATCACATCGTCGTATTCGAGAAGATGTTTCCGGATCTCGAAGTTGCGTGCTTCCACCTGTTTCTGGGCTCGCTCAATCTGTTTGGTGATCAGCTTGGACTCGATCGGGACTCCCTCTTCCATTCCCAGTCTCTGCATGAGGCCGGAAATGTTCTCGGAGCCGAAGATCCGCATCAGGTCATCTTCAAGCGAGAGATAGAAGCGGCTTGAACCGGGATCACCCTGGCGGCCGGAGCGGCCGCGGAGTTGGTTGTCAATGCGCCGCGCTTCGTGTCTCTCAGTGCTGATGATGTGCAGGCCATCCACTGAGACGACCTCTTCATGCTCCTGACTCCAGGCCGGCAACAGTTTCTCCACTTCCTTGCGGAACTCTTCAAGATTGTCCTCGGGGTTGATGTCGTTGGCTTTTAGCTTGCTTCTGGCCTGAAACTCGGGATTTCCTCCCAGGATGATGTCGGTTCCGCGGCCCGCCATGTTGGTGGCAATGGTCACTACTCCCTTCTTTCCGGCCTGGGCGACGATTTCGGCTTCCCGCTCGTGGTATTTGGCGTTCAGGACTACGTGTTTGATGCCCTTTCGCTTCAACAAGCCAGAGAGTCTCTCCGACTTTTCAATGGAAGTCGTGCCTACCAGGGCGGGTTGTCCCCGCTCGTTCAGTTCCTTGATCTCTTCCACCACTGCGTTGAACTTCTCACGTTCGGTCCGATAGACCAGGTCCGGATATTCGAGCCGGATCAGAGGCTTGTTGGTGGGAATAACCATCACTTCCAGCTTGTATATTTTTTCGAATTCCGGAGCCTCCGTCTCAGCGGTACCGGTCATGCCGGCCAGCTTGTCGTACATCCGGAAGTAATTCTGAAAGGTGATCGTGGCCAGGGTCTGATTTTCCCGCTCGATTTTTACCCCTTCCTTGGCCTCCAGGGCCTGGTGCAATCCATCCGAGTAGCGGCGTCCCGGCATCAGCCGCCCCGTGAACTCATCCACAATGATGACCTGGCCTTCCTTAATCATGTAATCCACATCTCTTTTGAAAAGAGAGTGGGCCTTGAGAGCCTGTTGAATGTGGTGCACCAATTCCATGTGGGTAGGATCGTACAGGTTCTCTATAGCCAAGAACTGTTCCGCCTTCTCAATTCCCGGTTCCTGGAGCACAACGCTTCGAGCCTTTTCGTCAATGTTGTAATCCCGCTCCCGGACCAGCCGAGGGATCAATTTGTCGATTTTGTAGTACTTATCAGTGGATTCCTCTGAAGGCCCGCTGATGATCAAAGGAGTTCGAGCCTCGTCAACGAGAATGGAGTCCACCTCGTCGACAATCGCATAGTGATGAGTCCGCTGGACACAATCCTCCAGCGAGTATTTCATGTTGTCTCGCAGGTAATCGAAGCCGAACTCGTTATTGGTTCCATAGGCGATGTCGCAGAGGTAGGCCGCCTGCCGTTCAGCATCCGACATATCGTGCTGAACGATGCCCACTTCCAGACCGAGAACCCTGTAGATGGGCCCCATCCACTCCGCATCCCGCCTGGCCAGGTAGTCGTTTACCGTCACCAGATGGACTCCCTTTCCGGCCAGCGCATTCAAATAGACGGGCAACGTCGCCACAAGAGTCTTTCCCTCTCCCGTCTTCATTTCAGCGATCTTCCCCTGGTGAAGAACCATGCCACCCACCAGCTGAACATCGTAATGACGCATACCAACGGTGCGGCGACTCGCCTCACGCACCGCTGCAAAGGCCTCCGGGAGAATCTCGTCCAGAGACTCTCCATCCTCCAGACGGGACTTGAATTCGGTGGTTTTGGACTTCAGTTCGGCATCGGAAAGACCTTCAACCGCCGGCTCCAGAGAGTTGATCCGTTCAACCTGCGGCTGAATTTTCTTCAACTCACGCTCGTTGTGGCTGCCCATAAACTTGGTCAAAATTGCATCTAGCATGACTTTCGAAGTGTCCTTTTCCACACATATTCTACCATCTTCCCACGGACATCCGTGGGCTGTTTGACAGGCCTGGGACTCCTCCCTATAATCCGTCCATGGGAGTACCTGAAGCACTCACCTTCGACGATGTACTGCTCATGCCGGCCAAGAGCAACGTCCTGCCGGCTGAAGCGGATCTTCAAACTGTCTTCTCCAAAAACATTCCTCTGAACATTCCGATTTCCTCGGCAGCGATGGATACGGTCACCGAAGCCCGACTGGCTATCTCACTGGCCCAACAGGGTGGCATTGGCATTATTCACCGTAACCTGTCCATTGAGGAGCAATCCGGAGAGGTGGACAAAGTCAAGCGCTCGGAATCAGGAATGATCGTCGACCCGATCACCATGCACCCGAACGATCGTCTCCGTGAGGTCCTCGACATCATGAGTCGATACAAAATCTCGGGGGTTCCCATCACCAACAAGAAAGGGAAGCTGCTGGGCATTCTGACCAACAGGGATCTGCGCTTTGAAACGAATCTGGATCTCCCGGTCTCTGAAGTAATGACTCGAGAAGATCTGGTGACTGTGCGCCAGGGGATCTCCATGGAGAAGGCGAAAAAGAAGCTCCACGAGCATCGAATCGAAAAGCTGCTGGTGGTAGACAAGAACTATCTGCTGAAGGGACTGATCACGGTCAAGGACATCACCAAGGTCATCGCCTATCCCGACGCCGCCAAGGACGATCTTGGAAGGCTACGGGTGGGTGCGGCTGTGGGTGCTACCGGAGACTATATTGAACGGGCTTGCGAACTGGAGGAGTCGGGAGCTGACGTCATCGTGGTGGACACCGCTCATGGGTACACGGGGCGGGTTCTGAAAGCGGTGGCACAGTTGAAGAAAAAGCTGAAGAAGGCTGATCTGGTGGCCGGCAACATCGCCAGCGGAGATGCTGTCCGCGAATTGAAGCAGGCCGGTGTAGACGGAGTCAAGGTGGGAATGGGACCGGGAAGCATCTGCACCACAAGGGTAGTCACTGGGGCAGGAGTCCCTCAAATCACCGCCATCATGGAGGCCGCCAAGGTGGCACGCCGGCTGAAGATCCCTGTGATTGCCGACGGCGGAATCAAATTCTCAGGCGACATCCCCAAAGCGCTGGCTGCCGGCGCCTCCTGTGTCATGATCGGGAATCTTTTCGCCGGCACCGACGAGTCTCCCGGCGAACTGGTCCTCTACCAGAACCGCAGCTACAAGACCTATCGAGGAATGGGATCTCTGGGAGCCATGGCGGAGGGCAGTCGCGACCGCTACGGCCAGGAGAGTGTGGAGGTAGAGCACAAGCTGGTCCCCGAGGGAATCGAAGGACGTGTTCCCTACAAGGGCAGCGTCGAGAACCTCATCCCCACTCTGGTGGGGGGAGTGCAGGCCGGCATGGGGTACTGCGGGGTGCGCAATATCAGGGAACTGCAGCGCAAGACCAGCTTCATCCGGATTACCAATCTGGGGCTGCGCGAGTCTCATGTTCACGACGTGGTCGTGACCAAGGAGGCCCCTAACTACCGCTTAGAGGACTAGCCCGGGTTATGCATGGGTTGTCGTTGCATGATGCGGGCTTCAGACCTTAACAGCTTCCTCCTCGGTCTCGGCAATGGTCCTGCCCACAGCAGCGGCGATCGTTCTTAATTCTTTCATCAGATCAGTGAACTGCTGCAGATACAGCGACTGAGCCCCGTCACAGGCAGCCTTGTCCGGTTCGTGATGCACCTCGATCAACAAGCCATCCCCGCCGGCTGCTACCGCGGCCCGCGCCATCGGTGCGACCTTATCCCGAATTCCAACGGCATGACTGGGATCGACAATGATGGGAAGATGACTCAGTTGATGGATCACAGGGATGGCAGATAGGTCCAGGGTGTTGCGGGTCTGAGTCTCGAAGGTTCGAATTCCCCGCTCACACAGAATCACCTGGTGGTTTCCTTCCGACATGACGTACTCAGCCGCCAGCAGTAGATCCGACAAGGTCGCGCTCATTCCACGTTTGAGCAGCACCGGTATCTGGGTCCGTCCCACACCGCGCAACAGCGGGTAGTTCTGCATGTTCCGGGCGCCAATTTGAATAATGTCGATGTACTCTTCGGCCAGATCGAGCTGAGACGATTCCATGATCTCCGAAACGACCAGCAGTCCGTGTTTGTCGGCCGCCTTGCGAATCGCTTTCAATCCTTCAGCTCCCAAACCCTGGAACGAATAGGGGGAGGTCCTGGGTTTGAAGGCGCCGCCGCGGATGACCTTGGCGCCGGCAGCCTTCACATGCTCACCGATCACATCGCACTGCTCATAGCTTTCGATGGTACAAGGCCCTGCCATGATCACGACTTCATCGCCTCCGACCTTCACACCCCGGATATCGAGCACTGTTCCGTCGGGCCGAAAGGCCCTGGAAGCCAACTTGTAGGGTACGGTGATCCGGTGAACCTCTTTGACCCCGTCCAGCACTTCGTAATCACGGATATCGACCACCTGGGCTCCCACAGCACCCAGGATGGTGTGCTCGACCCCCGTGGAGCGGTGCACATCAAAATCCTGTGAGACCAGTTTCTTGATGATGCCCTCAATCTGCTTGTCCGTTGCCTCTTGCTTCATCACGATAACCATAGCGAACTCCCTCTATTTTGTTTTCCTAGTCACTTTTCTTTTTGGCTTCTTATTTGTCCTTGTTCGTACTGGAGCACTTCCTTCTTCGTTCGGTCGCGACTCTCGTTCCGCCCTTCTCGACTCATCGATGATCCGTTCAAACAGACGTTTCATTGCCTGCCGGGTCAGCGGCCCCTTGGTCGCCTTCTGAACGTTTCGAATCACACTTTTCTCCCGACTCGGGTCATAAATCGCAACTTTCAACCCTTCCTTGATCTTTCCAATTTCCACGGCACATTGACCGCGTTGGTTCAAAAGCTCCACCAACTCCATATCAATCTGATCAATCTTCTTTCGCCAATCCTCTATGCTCATGCCAACTTCCTTCGCCACTTCTCTATGTCCATTCCGACTGTCCCTGAGTCGTCAAACAAAAAAGGGCCGTGAGCAACCTTCCCTGCCCACGGCCCGTTGAATCTGACTTGCGATGTCTACTTACACGGGTAGGCAAGATCCTTTCTTGTGCTGTCGCTAATAAAAGTAAAACTTGCGACTCAGACTCATAACAACTTTTAAATTAGACAATTAGGGCTCCGAAATCAAGTTTTTTCTTACAAATTCTCCAACTTGGCCGGCCAGATTCGAATCCGACTGGTGCTCCTCAATAAAGCGCACAATAGCGGAACCCACCACGGCTCCTTCCGCATGCTGCCACACTTTGCGCACATCCTCAGAGGACGTGATCCCGAATCCCACCGCAATCGGCAAATCGCTGTGCCGGCGAATGCGGGCCACGGTCGCCGGAACCAGAGCATCCACATCTGAATGGGTACCGGTCACCCCTGTCCGAGCCACCAGGTAGAGAAAACCCCGACTGACTTCGCCAATACGCTTGAGCCGCTGGTCCGAGGAGGTGGGAGCCGCCAGAAACACACTGTCGAGCGACTCCAGAGGCTGCATGTGTGCGTACTCTTCGGGAGTCAGATCCGAGATAAGCAATCCATCCAGACCCGCCTCCCGGCCCTCCTGATCCAGCTTCTCCAGGCCGTAACTCAAAATTGGATTCAGATAACTCATGAAGATCAAACCCACGTCGGTCTGGGAACGGACACGGCGCACCAACCGCAGATAGTCGGCAAAGGAATGACCGTGCTGAAGTGCCTGGTAGGAGGATCTCTGAATAATGGGTCCATCGGCAATGGGATCGGAAAAAGGTATCCCGATCTCCACAATGTGTGATCCGGCGGAGGCCAGGCTCAAGATGATCTCGGCCGTTTTTTCCAGGTCAGGGTGTCCGGCCGTAACAAAAGGGATGAAGCATCTCTTATTGCTGGCGAAGATCTCTGATAATCTCGACATCTTTGTCTCCACGGCCGGATAGATTCAGGATGAGGCAGGAGGGAAACTCAGAACCGGCGTCACCGGAGGTTAAACCCCCATCTTCCTCTTTCAGCTTCAGGCAATAGGCTACCGCATGGGCAGACTCCAGAGCCGGAATAATCCCTTCCAATCGGCTGAGCGCCTCGAAGCCTCCCAGGGCTTCCTGGTCGCTGACCGACGTGTATTGAACACGACCGGTATCCCGAAGGTGCGCATGCTCGGGACCGATGG
This sequence comes from Acidobacteriota bacterium, assembly GCA_030624355.1. Classification (GTDB taxonomy): domain Bacteria; phylum Acidobacteriota; class UBA6911; order RPQK01; family JADFOI01; genus JAUXKG01. The sequence goes on along the minus strand of JAUXKG010000019.1, from coordinate 3,695 downwards.
AAGGATAGTCCAGACCGGCGGAAATGCTGTGTGTGGTGGCCACCTGGCCCTGCTCATCCTGAAGCACGTAACTGAAGGTCCCGTGCAGCACTCCGACCCTGCCGCCTTCGAAGCGGGCGGCATGCTCTCCCAGTTGTTTGCCTTTGCCGCCTGCCTCCACACCGACCATTCGCACCGAGTCATCTCCCAAAAATTCGTGAAAGAGTCCGATGGAGTTGCTCCCTCCCCCGACACAGGCCACCAACAGATCGGGAAGCTGATTTTCGTACTCCAAAATCTGTTGGCGGGCCTCGCGACCAATCACCGACTGAAAATCCCGAACCATGGTGGGATAGGGATGCGGACCCAGCACCGATCCCAACAAGTAGTGAGTATCTTCGACGTTGGTCACCCAATCCCTCATCGCCTCATTGATGGCGTCCTTGAGGGTGCGGCTGCCCGAGTCTACCGGGGTGACTCGAGCTCCCAGCAATTCCATGCGAACAACGTTTAGAGCCTGACGCTGCATGTCCTCGGTTCCCATGAAAACTTCGCACTGCAGTCCGAACAGGGCGCTGACAGTCGCGGTCGCCACGCCATGCTGGCCGGCGCCGGTTTCCGCAATAAGCCGCGTCTTCCCCATTTGCCGTGCCAGCAAGCCCTGTCCCAAGGCATTGTTGATCTTGTGGGCCCCCGTGTGACAGAGGTCCTCCCGTTTCAAGTACACCTTGCAGCCCACCTCTTCCGACAGGCGCTGGGCCAAGAAAAGGGGCGTAGGCCGACCGGCGAAGTGCTGGCGCAGTCGGGTCAGCTCAAGCTGAAACTCAGCATCCTGACTGCTCTGAGCATAGGCCCTGGCCAGCTCTTCCAAAGGAGACATCAATGTCTCGGGAACAAACTGCCCTCCGTAGACTCCGAAATGCCCGGTATCAGGCTCGCTTGACTTCATTTTCCACACTTCCTTCGCTTCTCCTGACCGCCTGACCATTGACCATTGTCGATTGACGAATGTCGATTGACGAATGACAGGGGGAACAGCTAACACCCTCCGAATCCGTGTCAATCCGTGTCTCCTCTGGCCTCTTCAACAAAGCGCCGCAGTCGGACCGGGTCCTTGACACCCAACTCACTTTCCACGCCCGAGCAGACATCTACGCCGGCAGGACGCAACAACCGAACGGCCTCTGAGACATTCTCCGGGGTCAACCCGCCAGAGAGGATAAAAGAACGCTTTAACTGCTGCACTCTGTTCCAGTCGGCCCGGGCTCCTGTGCCCCAAGAGGTGTCTATCAAGATCTCCTGTTTGGGAAAACGATCGGCGTCTGAGGGGTCCGTCGCCACCAGAACCCGGTCAAAACCCAAAGGTATTTGGGATTCAGATTCAAGGCCGTGCAGTTGAAACACGTCGATCGGGCTCCTGCCGGATATCTCAGCTATCTCTTTTTCCAGACCCTCGACCTGATCCTTGATTGCCTCATTCGTCGCCTTACCCACCACCATCACCGCCACCACCAGGATGTGATCGGGAAGGCCGTCAATAATCTTGGCAGCCTGTCGGGGATCCAGGTAGCGAGGGCTGGGTGGATAAAAATTGAATCCCAAGGCGTTGGCTCCGTAGTCAATTGAAAGAAAGGCGTCCTTTGCGCTGGTAAGTCCGCACACCTTGACTAAAAATTCATCCGTCAGCCAAAGGCTGGATTGGTCATGAACCGCCACAATCACTCCCTACCCCTCAATTGGCGAAGCGTCTCTCCCGGATCGGAGGAATCCATGAGCGTCGACCCGATCAGAAAGGCGCTGAATCCGGCATCCTGAAGCTCCTTGATCTGAGTGTGTTCCCGAATTCCAGACTCGCAGACCAGAATCCGTCCCTCTTCTCCCTCCAGACGCCTGGCCAACTCGAAGGAGGTCTGAATATCCACTTCAAAGGTACTCAAGTTTCGATTGTTGACACCAATGATGAGGGCTCCACTTTCCATCACCCTCTCCAGTTCAAAAGAATCGTGCACTTCAACCAGGGCATCCAGCTGAAGATCCTTGCCGTAGGAGATCAGATCCCTCAGCTCTGCACTGGATAGACAGCTCACGATCAGCAAAAAAGCGGAGGCTCCTCTGACCCGCGCTTCGGCCACCTGATAGCGCTCCACGATAAAATCCTTGCGCAACAGTGGCAGTTCCGACTGCCGCCTGGCCTCTTCCAAGAATCCCAGATCGCCATCAAAGTATTTTTTCTCCGTCAGAATGGACAGCGCCTGGGCTCCGTTCTGAGCGTAGACTCTCGCCAGATCGGAGGGGCCCAGCTGACAGGTAAAGGCTCCCCGGCTGGGACTTCTGTATTTGATCTCGGCCACGATATTGACTCCGGGCTGGGAAAGAGCCGACTCGAAGCTGAGGGGAGCCTCTTCCGGCAACTGCTCAAGCAGTTCCTGCATCGAGAGCCGCTGCTTGGTTTCGATCAGTTCCTGTCTTTTGAAGGCCACAATCTCTTTGAGCACAACTCCTCACTCACTCAGCATAGAATCGAGTCAGCTGAGTCAACTTCTCTAAAGCCGCACCAGAATCGATCGACTCCTCAGCCCTTCGAGTCACTTCCGGAAAGTCTCCTTCATCAGCCACGTGCAGGGCGGCAGCAGCATTCAAGACCACCACCTCCCGGACTGGACCCTTGATTTGACCCTCCAGGATGCCGCGGATCATACGGGCGTTCTGCTCCGGCAGACCACCCCGATACTCTGAGGCAGGCACGCTGGAAAAACCCAGTTCCCGGGGGTCCCATTCGAAGGTTTTCAGTTTGGAATCGTTGACCTCTGAAACCCGTGCTGGAGCTCCCAGGGAAAGCTCGCCCAGTCCGTCATGGCTGTGAAACACCCAGGCTCTGCGGGTGCCCAGATCCAGCAGCGACTGGGCCATCTTCTCGGTCACCTCGGCAGAATAGATTCCAATAATCTGGTAAGGGGCAGAAGCTGGATTCGTCAACGGGCCCAACAGATTGAAGATGGTCCGCTGTCCAAGTTGCTGTCGGATGTGAGCCACCCTCTTCATACTGGGGTGAAAGACCGGTGCAAACAGAAAGGCCACACCGAACTCATTCAGGCACTGCTCGGCAATCTCGGGAGGCCGGTCAATACGAACTCCCAGAGCCGTCAGCACGTCGGCACTGCCGCTCTGGGAGGAGATGGCCCGGTTGCCATGTTTGGCAACCGGAACACCGGCACCGGCGATCACGAAGGCGGCCGCCGTAGAGACGTTGAAGGTAGGGATCCCCCCACCCGTCCCGGCGGTGTCCACCACCTTCGGGTGATGGGAGCGAATGGAGTGTGCCCGTTGGCGCATTACCCGAGCAAAACCGGCAATCTCCTCAGGGCTCTCCTCCTTGACAGCCAGCGCTTTCAGAAAGACGGCTATCACATCGTCCTCGGTTTCCTGAGACAGAATCAGTTCCAGACAGTGCTCCGCTTCGGCAACACTCAGGTTCTGACCCTGTTCAATTCTTTCCGTGTATTCTTGAAGTGACATGATTTTAAAGGCGGCTGACATCTGACCCCTTGGCCTTTTTGGCCGCTGACAACTGACAGCTGACAACAGTTGGTCGGTTAGCCTCAGAACTAATCCGTGTAAATCCTGTTCGTTAATCCGTGTGAATCCGTGTCTGAATCCGTGTCTAGGAAGTTCTCCAGGATCTTCATGCCCTCGGGCGTCATCACCGATTCAGGGTG
>JAUXKG010000113.1 GCA_030624355.1 Acidobacteriota bacterium | reverse complement strand
TGACAATGCAGGGCTCGCAAAAATGTGGAGCTCGGGTGGGTCTGGCTGCCTCCCCCGGGGGCAGACTGGAGGATCTGGTCCGGCAGTCGGACATGGAATTTTTCCCCATACGAAATTTTGTCAGTGAGTTAGCTCCTTCCAAGGATCTGCACGCCTTGTGGCAGTTGGATCGCCTCATGGCACGGGAGAGGTTTGACATTGTCCATACTCACAATTCGAAGGCTGGCTTTCTAGGGCGGCTGGCTGTCCGGCTCAATCGAGGCCCTGTACTGATTCACACTGTCCACGGCTTTGCCTTTCATGACGAGGAGAGTTGGCTGCGTCGTCGAACGTTTGTGATGCTGGAACGCATGGCGGCACGCTGGTGCCATCAGATGATCGTGATTTCTCAGCCCATGATCGACTGGGCCGAGCAGGAGAACATTGCTTCCCGGGAGCAACTTGTCAAGATATACAGTGGAATCCAGGTGGAGGAATTTCGGGACCAGCCTGCTTCTCCGGAACTCAAGCGGAAATTCAAAATTCAACCAGACCAGACGGTCATGGGAATCGTGTCAAAGCTGTGGAAAGGCAAAGGGCACGAAGTCCTGATTGAGGCGGTCCGTCTTCTGGTTGAGCGTGGACTCCGGATCAAGCTGCTGATTGTGGGTGAGGGACATCTGGAGCAGGAACTGAAGGAGAAGGTTCAGCAGCAGGGACTTCAGGACGTGGTGGTCTTTACTGGATTCTGGTCCAATGTTCCCGAAATTACGGCAATTCTGGACATTACCGTCTTGCCTTCCTTCTACGAGGGGATGGGCAGGGTGGTGTTGGAAGCCATGGCTGCAGGCAAACCAGTGGTCGCCAGCGAAGTGGGTGGATTGACGGAGTTGGTCAAGGATGAAGTAACCGGATATCTGGTACCGGCCGGTGATGTGGAGGCACTGGCTGAGCGTCTGGAAAAACTGATCAGTGATCCTGATCTCAGGCGACGAATGGGCGAGCAGGGGGCCCGTCACGTCCAGATGAAGCATTCGTCGACTACCATGGTGGAGATGATTCATCAGGTCTATCAGCAGCAGCTGGAACTTCGCCGAGGCAGAAACCCGGACAAGGTTCAGCAGGCATCCTAGAATGAAGAACAGAGGACTGACCATGGAGCTCTTCTGAGATGATCATTTTTCTTTTTCTTTTCCTGGTCTCGCTGTTCTTGGTCAATCTCCTGGTCCCGCTTTCCATCAGAGTGGCCAAAATGATCGGTGCCGTGGATGTTCCTGCCAAGAGGAAAGTTCATGCTACCCCCATTCCGCGCCTGGGAGGACTGGCGATCATTTTGTCGGTGACCACCTCACTCCTGTTAGGTTCCCTTTTAAGCCAGCCGATTCGCGATATGGTTCACACCAGCTTTACAGGTATGTTGTTGGGGAGCCTGGTCATCATAGCCATTGGGTTGTGGGATGACAGCCGCAACGCCAACCCTTTTTTGAAGCTGGGTTGTCAGGTGGTTGCAGCCTCCATTGCGGTCTCCATGGGCGTGCAGTTTGAGGTGGCCAGCAACCCCTTCGTGGAGATCATGCGGGACTACTTTGATCTGGGAGTGTTGGGCTTTCCCCTTTCGGTGCTCTGGATCGTGGGGCTCACCAACGCCATGAACCTTATTGATGGGCTGGACGGACTGGCTTCCGGTATTGCGTTGTTGACTTCGGTGACGCTTTTTCTGATATCTCTCAACAATGATGCCGGGTATGTCACCTACCTATATATTGTTCTTGCAGGGGCCACCCTGGGCTTTTTGCGCCACAACCGTTACCCAGCCAAGGTGTTCCTGGGTGACACGGGAAGCATGTTTTTGGGGTTTTCTCTGGGATGTCTGTCAACTACCGGCTTTCAGAAGAGCTTTACTCTCTCTTCGCTGATCATTCCTGTTCTAATTTTCGGGATTCCCATTTTTGATTCTGCTACAGCCCTGACCCGGCGCTACCTCAAGAAAACCAGCTTTGCCACTCCAGACCGAGAGCACCTGCATCACCGATTGCTTGATCTGGGCTTTAGCCAGAGACAGACAGTTTTACTTTTGTATTTCGTCACCGTGTTGTTTGGAATCATCGCCTTTGCTTTCACCGTCCAGTTAAACGAATACGCTGCTGTCATAACGGTTCTGATCGGTGTGATTGGCGGGATGCTGGCCAAGGAGCTGCATCTCTTTGGGGAGCGGCCAAGGGAAGTGGAGCGAGAATACGTACACGAAGACGCTCAGGCAACACTGTTCAAAGAGTAGTAGTTTCTGTGCTGCGAATCTTTTCAGACAGTCCGCAGTCCCTGATCCACCAACGGTTGCTGCTTTTCAAGCCCCATTTTGTGCCTGACTGATACGCTCATATAGCGACAGGAGGTTCGCGATTCTCACCACTTTTCTTCTCGGCCTTGGATTTCTTGCTCTCATAGAGGGCCTTTACTCGGTCAGAGGCGGAATTGAGTACTCCAGGCTCTTGCGCAGGTGGTTGAACAGGCCTCCCGGAGATTTTGCTCCTCCCGCCACTCTGATTGTTCCCTGCCGAGGAATCGATCCGGGCCTGGAAGCCAACCTGAGGGCCTATTTCGAGCAGGATTATCCCGATTTTCAGATTCTGCTGGTCACAGGGGAGGAGGAGGACCGCTGTACCGGCATTCTGCGTCAGGTGAAGGTGAAATATCCGGACAGGAAGGGCCGGATTCTGCTTGCCGGCAAGGCCGAGCAGAGAGGACAGAAGGTTCACAATCTGCTGCACGCCATCGGACACCTCCGGACCCAAGACCGAGTACTGGCCTTTGGTGACTCCGACATCCGTCCTTCCAAACTCTGGCTGCGCCATTTGATCGATCCTCTCCAGGATCAAAAGGTGGGAATCAGCACCGGTTTCCGCTGGTATCTGCCCCAGCGTAGACATTTTGCCTCGCTGCTTCGATCGGTTTGGAATGCCGGTAGTGCCTCCCTGATGAGGGATACCGACTGCTACTTTGCCTGGGGGGGAGCTATGGCTTTGCGGAGGGAGTTGTTTCGAACCTGTAAGATCGAAGATCGTTGGGCAAGCACGCTGAGCGATGATTTTACCATCAGCCAGGCGGTTCACGAGCATGGTCTTATCATTCGCTTCCAACCTCATTGCCTGAGCTTTTCCCACGAGGACTGCACATTCAACCAGTTGCTGAACTGGAGTGCACGCCAACTGTCCATCACCCGCATTTACCATCCCCGCCTGTGGACAATGGCTTTCTTGTCCCAGCTTCTATTCAGTTTGACTGTGTGGGGTGGGGCCCTGGTCCTTTTGTGGCATCTGTGGAGCACGGCTCTGGTTATGAATGGGCGTCATTGGACGCTGGCCGCTATTGTTGTGGCCGTGTATGTGCTGAGTTGTGTGAAGGGCTGGATCCGAATTCGAGCTCTCCTCACATTGTTTCCCCACCACCGTCCAGCACTTCAGAAGAGTCTGTTGGCCTACGTGTGCTGGGGTCCGTTGGCTTCACTGGTCTCGCTGGCCGGTCTGTTTCGCTCCCTGGCCGGCAGAGAAATCCGCTGGCGTGGAATCCGTTACAGGATGGTCTCGCCCGAAAAAACTTTGGTGTTGAAGTGATGGTGCGTCCGGCTAAATAGGAATGCCCGGGCAGCCAGCACCTTTTGCGGTCAGCACGCTGTTCTATGATTCCTCTGTTCAACTGTTATGCTATTTGTGAGACAGGACAATAGACAGCCTATGTGGCCAGTCCGAGACCTCGATCGTGTGATTTGCCAGCCAGTGGCTTTGATTCTGACCTTGGCCTCCGCGCTACTCACGTTTGCTGGATGTGGGTCGGTGGAAGAAACGCGGATGGCTCGCCGCGACGGTTTCTCTCTTCCCGCTGACCCTCTGGTAGTTGATACCGGAGGCAGGTTTGGAGGGACTCTTCACTATGCTCTTCCCGGGGAGCCGACCACTTTCAACTTTCTGGCAGCCCGGGAAAGCCGTTCCAAGTTAGTCACCAACCTGACGACCGCCACCCTACTGGACTTTGATCCAGTTCAACAGAAAGTCATTGCAGGCCTCTGCAGCGGATGGACCGTCTCCGAAGACGGTCGAAGAGTCACGCTGAATCTGCGGGAAGGAGTGAGGTTCTCGGACGGGGTTCCTGTGACTGCTGCCGACGTGTTGTTCACGTTTGGAAAGATTTACCAGGAGGGTTCTCAGAACGTTGTCAGGGATTCTCTGCTGGTCAGTGGCAGACCACTGAAGGTGACGAGTGTCGACGATCTTACCGTGGACCTCGAATTTGCAGAGACCTCAGCGGCTGCCGAGTACATCCTGACGACCGTTCCCGTTCTTCCCCGTCATCGTTTTCAGGAACCGGGGAAGAAAATTGAGGAGTATTGGAACCTGGGAACTCCACCGGAAGAGATGGCGGGACTGGGGCCTTTCGTATTGCAGGTCCACCGACCTGGAGAGCAATCTGTGTTTGGCTTTAACCCACATTATTGGAAAGTCGATTCCGACGGCAATCGGTTACCCTATCTGGACCAGGTTGTCGTTCACTATGTAGAGGAACGAAACACTCAACTGCTGCGTTTCCAGGCGGGTGAGCTCGACCTGCTGGATCAGCTCCTTCGTCCCGAGGACCTCCTGCAGTTGAGGGGGCAGGATCTCAACCTTCAGGATGCGGGGCCTTCCAGTAATCTGTCCATTTTCTGGCTCAACCTCAACCTCGACAAAGACCCCGGGGGCAACAAGAGCTACCTGTCGCCTGCCAAGCGGAAATGGTTTGGCAGGCGAGAGTTTCGGCAGGCCATCAGTACCGCCATCAGCCGGGATGCTATCGTTCAGAATGTGTATCTGGGCCGGGCCACACCGGCCTGGAGCCTGGTTCCATCCTCCTTCCTCAACTGGCACGCTGATGATGTTCCTCAATACCGGCATGACCCTGAGCGTGCCCGCCAGCTGCTTCGGGAAGCGGGATTCAGCTGGAGAAGGGGGGAAGGTGGGGAGGTTCTGCTGGATTCCGAGGGGAGAGTGGTGACAATCGAGATCCTGACCCAATCGGATGACATCTTGGGCAAAACGGCTGCCATCATTCAGCAGGATCTTGAGAGAGTCGGCATCCAGGCCAGCTTGCGTCAAGAGGAGCTCCGAACGCTGATATCCAGGATTATGGGGTCCCGGGACTACGACGCTGTGATCATGAATCTGGAGCTGCCGGTTGAGCCTGCCGATTATGCCAATGTCCTGATCTCCAGCGGCCCCATGCATATGTGGCATCCCAACCAGAGCGAGCCGGCCACTGAGTGGGAGGAAAGGGTAGACGATCTAATGCTGCGGCAGATGTCGACCCTGTCATTGAGCGTTCGCCGCCAGTTGTTCCGGGAGATACAGCACATTCTGGGTGAGCAGGTGCCGATTGTTCCGCTCATTTTCAAAGACGCGCTGGTTGCCAGTCAAAGGGATCTGCACAATGTTCGTCCTACCAGTTTTTTCCCTTATGGGCTGTGGAATGTCTGGGAACTGTGGAAGATGACCGACGGAAAATGATCAAAAATAGAGTTTGCCGGTCACAAAACCGGCCAGGCGGGGAGCTAGCGTGTTGGACTCGGCCCCCTTGCCGTTTACTCTGTTCCACATTGGCTGCGGTTCATAATTTCCATGATTAGATTTTTCGTTCGCCGCCTTTTAGAAATGGTGCCGCTGCTTTTCCTTCTTTCGCTCTTGATCTTTGGCTTGTTTCAGCTCATCCCAGGAGACTATTTGAGCGAGATGGAGCTCAACCCGTCGATTTCTCGCCAGACAATAGAAGATCTTCGCCGCGACTATGGTTTGAACAAACCCTTCTACATTCAGTATTTTCTGTGGCTTCGTGAACTCTTCCGAGGCAATCTCGGTTATTCGTTCGCTCAGCAGCGTCCCGCAGTCGACCTGATTGCCGAGCGTTTGAGGAATACCGTTGTGTTGACGATGAGTTCGCTCACTTTGACATTGTTATTTTCCTTTCCTCTTGGAATCTACGCTGCTCTCAACCCGCACCGCTGGCCGGACCGGCTGGTGCTGCTGATTTCCCTAGTCGGTCTTTCTCTCCCCACTGTTCTGGCCTCACTGCTTCTTCTCTACCTTGCCTTTCTTACAGGTTGGTTTCCACTGGGCGGTACCGGGGGGCTTCGATCTGTGGTGCTCCCTTCTCTGGCGCTGGCCATGCCGAGTGTAGCTTTCTTTGTGCGGAACCTTCGCCTGGAGATGATCGAAACGCTCAGGCAGCCGTTTGTCCTGGCGGCTGCCGCCCGAGGATTACCGGCTCACCGTGTCATTTTTCATGCCCTCAGAAATGCTCTCAATCCGACGATTTCCATGGCAGGGATCACCTTCGGGGGGCTTCTAAGTGGGTCTGTGGTGGTTGAGAAGATTTTCGACTGGCCGGGCCTCGGAGCGCTCACGGTGGACTCGATCCTCTCACGCGATCTATTTGTTGTGCTCAATTGTGTTTTGGCTTCAGCTCTGTTGATAGCCTTTGCCAACCTGCTGGCAGATCTAATTCTGGCCTGGAACGATCCACGGATTCGTTATTCATGAAACATCTGTACTGGAGGATATCGGCTGCCCTGTTGGTTTTTCTCTACCTGCTGGCGCTGGGAGCTCCCTTTCTGTCTCCCTACTCTCACAAAGAGCAATTCAGAGATTTTTTTTACAAGTCTCCTACCACCATCCGTTTTCGGGAAGACAATGGAACCTGGCATCTGCGGCCTTTCGTTTATGACTACCAGTTGGAGGATCTGACTCCCCGTTACCGGGAGATTTCCCGACCCCTTCCCATCTATTTCCTGGTGCCTGGAGAGCCCTACCGCTGGATGGGAATGGCCTTTGAGACGCATCTGTTTGGTCTGGAGGAGCCTTCCAGGAAGATCTTCCTGTTGGGCAGTGACGGGCTGGGCCGGGATCTGTTTTCCCGAATTCTCTTTGGAGCCCGGTTTTCACTTACTATAGGCATAGTAGCTGTTTTACTGACGGCTGTTCTGGGAACGGTTTTCGGGGCTCTGGCCGGCTACTTTGCCGGCTGGTGGGATTCCCTCATCATGCGTTTCGCCGATCTGTTCCTGTCACTCCCCGCGCTGTTTCTGATCCTGTCGGTTCGCGCCGTGTTCCCCCTTCAACTGACGAACTGGTCGCGGTTTTGGGTCATGGTGTTTATTTTTACCCTGGTGGGCTGGGCCGTGGTGACGCGCGTGATTCGAGGACAAGTCTTGAGTTTGAAGACTCGCGAGCATGTTCTGGCGGCGCGAGTTTCAGGAGCCTCCCACTGGAGAGTGCTTTGGCACCATATCCTGCCCTTTACCACTAACTACCTGCTGGTCCAGAGCATGGTACTGATTCCAGGTTTTATTCTGGGAGAGGTGACCCTTTCCTTTCTGGGGGTGGGTGTTCAGGAGCCGGA
>JAUXKG010000429.1 GCA_030624355.1 Acidobacteriota bacterium | reverse complement strand
TGGGGTTGATCTACGAACACAGCCTGGTGAATGCCCAGGATCTGAGACGGGTTAATACGGCTTTTTTCACCATCAACGGCGTAATCAGCCTGGTCTTGTTTCTCTTCGTGGGTTTGGACCTGTGGCTACTTTGCTAGGAGAGATTCTGACCAATTGGCAGATTCTGACCACCGCTCAGTTGGAGTCAGCGCTGCGACGGCAGAAGGTCAGACAGGGTCGGATAGGCTCGATCCTCATTGAGCTGGGATACGTCGACCACCAGGACATTGCCACGGCCCTGGAAGAGCAGCACGCTGTTCCCTGTGTGGATCTGCTCGACTTCCCCTCGATCAATCCCGCACTGGTCGAGCTTATTCCGCTGGAAACTGCTATTCGTCATCAGGTCTTGCCCCTCCGAAAGACTGGAGCCGTGCTCACCGTTGCCATCACCGATCCTACCAATGTACCGGCCCTTGATGAAGTGAAGTTCATGACCGGTCTACAGGTGGAACCGGTAGTGGCCCCGGAACTGTGCCTTCGCCAAGCCACAGAAGAGTACTACGGAACGGAGGCCACCATCGCCCTGCAGGAGGTCTGTGATGAATTGGCCACACAAGGGTATCAGCTGGACTTTTCGGAAGACGAAGAACATGTCGACCTCGGAGAGTTACAAAAAAGCAGTTCCCAAGCTCCCGTGATCAAGTTGGTCAACCTTATCCTGGCGGAAGCCATCCGGCAGGGAGCCAGCGACGTTCACGTGGAGCCCTATGAGAAGGAGTTCCGAGTTCGCCATCGGATTGACGGAGTTCTGCGCACGATGATGAATCCCCCAGTGAAGCTTCGGGATGCCCTAATCTCAAGAATCAAGATCATGGCCAGTCTCGACATCAGCCAGCGGCGCCTGCCCCAGGAAGGCCGGTTCAAGATGCAAATGACAGAACAGAGTCGTCAACGCCACATTGATTTTCGGGTTTCAGTTGTGCCAACACTGTTCGGGGAAAAGGTCGTTCTGAGAATTCTTGATCCCACCAAGCTTCGTCCTAACCTAGAACAACTGGGATTGGAATCCACATCACTGAAAAGACTCAAACGCTCCATTCACGCACCTCACGGTGTGGTTTTGGCAACCGGTCCTACCGGAAGTGGAAAAACGAGTACGCTGTATACTTGTCTCCACCAGCTCAACACCTCTGAAGTCAACATCTTGACCGCCGAGGATCCGGTTGAGTTTCACTTCGTCGGAGTCAACCAGGTACAAACCAATGAGGAACTCGGACTGACCTTTGCAACGGCCCTGCGTTCCTTTCTGCGACAGGATCCGAATAGTGTGATGTTGGGAGAGATTCGGGATTCCGAGACAGCCGAAGTCGCGGTGAAGGCGGCCCTGACAGGACACTTGGTCTTGAGCACCCTGCACACCATCGATGCGCCAACCGCTATTGACAGACTCGTCAATATGGGAGTAGAGCGCTTTCTGGTTGCTACCTCGGTACGTCTGATTTGTGCCCAGCGTCTAGTTCGAAAAATCTGCAGCGATTGTAAGGAGAAGGTCCAGTTTTCACGGGACACACTTATCCAGACTGGATTTTCTCCGGCCGAGCTCACACGACTCTTGACCTACCAGGGAAGGGGATGTCCGACCTGTCATAATAGTGGCTATAAAGGTCGTACCGGACTGTTCGAGGTGTTGGAAATCAGTGCCGACATCCGCCAAATGATCCTGAACGGAGATTATGTGGAGGACATTCGCCGCCAAGCGAGAAACAGGGGAATGATCACCTTGCGTGAGAGTGGACTGGAGAAGATTCGGGCCGGTATTACGACGGTTGAAGAGGTGGTAAAAGAGACCTTAATTCATTGATTCACAGTGGTTTTTTTGAGGTTTTATACTTGAGTTCTTGATTTGAAGCTCTCTAAACAGCGAAAATAGAAATAGCACCGAGCTTTTTGGGTCCGCTTGGAAGGAGTCTTTCATGCCCACTTTCCGATTTAAGGGTCGTCAGCGTAGTACCGGAACAGTGATTGAGGGTGAACGTGTTGCCCAGAACCGCCAGGCTCTCGTGACTGCTCTGCGCGCCGAGAGAATCATGCCCATCAGCATTGCCGAGGGCAAGAAGGGGTCTGGTATCTGGGCCAAGCTGACGGCTAAGAATGTGCCTGTAGGAGCTGAGGATCTGGCGATTTTCACCAAGCAGTTTTCTGTCATGCTGGAGGCGGGCATGCCTCTGGTCCAGTCCATGGGAATTCTGGCGGAACAGCAAGAAAATGAGACCATGAAAAAAACCTTGAATTCGATCAAGGATGATGTGGAAGGAGGTGCCACGTTAGCTGACGCCATGCGCAAACACCCCAAGGTTTTCGACAATCTTTTCGTAAACATGATTTCGGCCGGTGAAGCCGGAGGCATTCTGGATATCATTCTTCAACGTTTGTCCGTCTTTGTGGAAAAGATCGTCAAGTTGAGACGCGCTTTGATTTCAGCCTCTGTCTATCCTGTCATCGTGATCACTGTCGCGGCAGGTATTGTGGTCGCCATCCTGGTGTTCGTAATCCCCACCTTCGCAAGCCTGTTCGCGAACATGAACGCAGCCTTACCTCTGCCGACCCGAATTGTCATGGGTATCAGCGATTTTCTTGTTGGCTATACCATTCCTCTCATCGTCGCCATCGTTTTGCTAGGCACAGCCTTTCAACGTTACTACGCTACCGAAAGTGGAAAGTTCGTTATCGACGGATTGACTTTGAAGATTCCGATTTTCGGTGCCGTGATTCAAAAGATCATCATCGCTCGATTTTCGCGTACTCTGGGAACCCTTCTATCAAGCGGTATATCGATCCTTGAGGCACTCGACATCACCGCGCGCACGGCAGGAAACATGGTCGTTCAAAAAGCTCTTTTGAATGCCCGAAGCGAGGTCCAGGAGGGAAAAACTCTAGTGGAGCCAATCCAGCGCGCCAAAATGTTCCCTCCCATGGTGGTCCAGATGA
>JAUXKG010000145.1 GCA_030624355.1 Acidobacteriota bacterium | reverse complement strand
GATGCTGAAAACTTAATGTGAACTAGCTAGTGGTGGTCACTTCCAGGCCAAGGAAGCCAGTCTCTCGGGGCGGCCGAAGATATCCGGGGCGAAACACCTGATGTTGAATGAAGGGAATCACGCTTGCAGTTGGCGGGCCATCAATCTGCCACTCGTCCGATCAGCAGTCAATTGTCCCATTCCCACTGAGAGCGTACACTGAAGAGGAAGGCAACTATGCTGAAAACGAGACGTGGCTCGCGCGTGTGGTTGATTACACAACCGGCGCATGCAGAACTGTCCGGGATGATAGCAGCCCATTGGGGCAACCATGAGTTCGCCCATCCCGGCCATTATGCCGCGTCGGCGGACCCGGAGCGCCTGCGACGGGAAGTGGTTCTGGCCGTGATTGAGCACGACAACGGCTGGTGGGAGTGGGAGGCAGATCCTCATCTATCGGCCGAAGACGGGTTGCCGCAAGGTTTGGGTGAAGTTATCAAGGACCCTGTTGCGGGCATGGATCGATGGCGGCTGGGCATTCAGCGGCTGGCCGAACAGCATCCGTATGCTAGTTTGCTGATCAGCGATCATGCTTATTGGATCTACGCATCGCAGTTCGATCCCGATCCGCCGCCGGAGTTCACCCACCACTTGCAGCGCGGCCAGCAGCTGTATCCGAAGGAACTGGAGGCGGAGGCGCGAAAGTTTCTGGCCGATGTACGCGAGATGCAGGAAGTGTTCCGGCGTCGGCTCGGTGAAGACACGTTCTGGCGAGGCGCGCTCGAGCCGGAACACCGGAACCCCCATGCGCGCCTGCTACAAATTCTGGACGCGTTCTCGCTCACGCTGTGCTCCGCTCTCATCGCGCCCGACGAGGGCGAAGCGAAGGGGCTCGGAGAAGACCATGTAGTGTTTCACGAGGTGCCGCGGCGAAGCTGGAAGGACCGTGTGTCGCTCGAGTTCAAGCCGCTGGGCGATGGTCGGATAGTGATTGACCCGTACCCGTTCGACGAGGCGCCGCTGACGGTTTCAGTTCCCGCACGGGTAGTCGAGCCGCATACGTGGTGGCACCAGGCGCCGTGGATTCTGAAACAGTTCACCTATCAGCGAAAGGAGGTAGTGGTCCTTTGGCGATACGCTCGACCAGCGTCTCACCTTCCACAAGTTCAAGGACTAGGAAACGCTTGCCATCTGCTTTCTGTAATTCGGGAAGGCGGAACACCTCGTGGCCAAGGAAGCCAATCTCTCGGGACCGGGCTGCCTCCTGTCACGACAAGAATCAAATCAGGGCGCCAGCGAGGCGGTGTAGGCGGCGATGGCCACCATATCCTCTTCACTCAGCCGCGCCACGGCCTCCTTCATGAGTTCATTCCAGGGACCCTTTCGACTCCCCTTCTGGATGTCGTAGAGCTGGCGAACCACATAGCTGGGAGAGCGGCCGGCGATTCCCGGCACGTTCCCTATGCCTTTCAAGTTGTCACCATGGCAGGTACCGCAACGAACCGTCCTTCCTCTCTCGATCTCTCCGTCAACCACTCTGTCACCACCCGTTTTGACCAGCACTTCCCCCTTGGCGACGCTGCCCACGGGCACGTATGCGATGAACCCGGACCTGGGATCGCGAAACGCGGTTCGTTCCACATCCTCGGGGACCTCGATGATGCGCTGGCCAAGCGGCTCCGTCTCGGGGGGATCGATGGGTACCCACATACCCTGCACGTGGGTCTTGGGTACGGTGTCAGTCTCGACCACCCTCACCCAGGGAGTGTGCTCCAGGCTGGAAAAGTACTCGGCCGCCTGCCTCACCTCAGCATCGGTGGCGAGGAGCGCCATTTGTGTCATCCTGCGGCTCCTTGCCCCCTCTGCCCCGGAACTCTCTCTCGAGCCGCTCTTGAAATCGGCCATCTGCCGCATCAAATAGTCGGCAGGAAGACCGGCAAGGGGTGCGTTCTCGGGGCGCCCCAGTCCGTTCGGCTGATGGCAATAGCCGCATCCCCAGATGTCCGGTCCCCTGCCGTGGGTCACAAAGTCAGGCATGGGGGGATGATCGTCCGGATGCCAGTCAGCCACGTCGAACCTGCTGCGTACCTCCGTCCAGGTATAGGAAGCCGAACTGTCCGGAAGGGTGACCTTGGTCCCATCATCTTCCCTAGGTTCCGCCTCCGGACCGATGATATAGGCCCAGGGAGGCGGTGCCTCCGGCAGCTCCTGTGCCACAGAAACAGCCTGATCTGCTGGGCTGTCCTGACCCTGTGACCCGCAGGCCAGAAAAACCAGGCCTGCCGACACCAGGATAAAGATCGGGTAGCAAAAACGAACTCGGTTCATCGCTCTATTCCCCCTCAAGGCTAGAATTCTGTCCATCGACTGGCACGAGTCTAATTAATTTGAGAATCGAGGGTCAACACGTCCGATAACTAAACACTTCCAGGCCAAGGAAGCAAATCTCTATCCTGAATCTGAAGCTCGAGACCGAAAAATCAACCACTGTTATACTGTGCATAAGTGGCCTTAATGGTGAGGCTCGGCCTCGATCGTGCTTGCGCAGACCCAATGGGCAGTCGACTCAGATCGGGGTGTTGGACCTTGAGGGAGTCACAGGAGATTGATACCTATGGCTAAGTCGAAACTACGGCACATCGCTTTGTCGGTCGATGATCCATTCAAGACGGCACAGTTTTTCAAGGAGGCCTTGGACATGGAGCAGGTGGGCGAGACGGACTCGCCGCTGGCCCGAGGCGTGTACCTTTCAGACGGCACCATCTGTCTCGCGATACTCAACTTCAAGACGGATCAGTGGGCCGGCGGGCAGGGCAAAGGCATTCACCACATTGGTTTCTGGGTCGACGATATCGAAAAGACGGGTGAGGCCGTAGAAAAGGCTGGGGGGAAACACTTCGCAGGTCGGCCGTCGGCAGAGGAGGGCGACGTCAGCCGCACGCACTTCGAAGTCAAATACTATGACCCTGATGGCATCTTGTTCGACTTGTCGGAGACCGGGTGGGTTGGGGCCACCCGAGACTGAAGCTGAAAACCTCTGCCTCATGCATTCCAATTCGGACTAAGTCATTCATTTTAAAAAAATTCGAAAACTCATCCGGCTGCTCGTAGGTTATCTACTCACTTTGCCAGCGGGGAATTCTAAGAGTGCACTGCACGTGATAAGGTAAGCAGCACACCCCGTTTTCCCGTTAGGAGGAGGACCCATGCGCATCGTCAGACCACCCACAAGGCTGATTCAGGCCATCCTGGCCCTCAGTGCCGTGACAGTTATTTCGATGGCCGCTCAGAATCCGGAGGCATCTGGCGCAATCATTGGCAGCGTGACGGCCGATCGCGGCCAGGTTGTGGGCCTCCGTGTGAAAGCCAGAGACGCGATACACAAGATTGCCTACACCGTCTTCACTCTGAAGGGCCGCTATCAGATCTACAACCTGCCACCCAGCACCTATGAACTCAAGGTGGTGGAACCGGAATTTGAGTCCCCGGTTCAGACCGTCGAGGTGAAGGCGGGTGAGACCGCGACAGCGAACCTGGTTCTGAAGGCCCTCGGGGGTGGTTCAGATCAAGGTGCCGGCGCCCGGGGATCCATGGCCCAGCGAAGCTACGGCATGAGGGCAGACGGGAACAAAAGAGCAGTCGAGCTGGTGGATTTCGACACACTGTATCCGCCAGGACCGGCTCGGGACGTCCTGGTCAGGGCCTGCTTTGGATGTCATGGCCCAGTGGCTTTCCACAACCGAGGCCCAATGAGTGAGGCTGGATGGCGACGGGCTGTCGATCGCATGTTTGATCCGGCCGGTCGAGTGGCGAATCTCTCGCCCGGCGTTCCCATTGTCTCTTACGAGACCGTGTCTCGTGAGGAAAAGGAGAGCGTTATCAAGTATCTGACCTCTAATTTCGGCTCAGGCTCCAGGCCGCGAGATCTAAAAACAGATCCGATTCCGCGCGATGAGACGGAGCTTGCTCAGGCCCTCTACATCCAGTACGAGTTGAAGCGTGGCCAGGGGCCTCTGCTGGCGAACGGACGACCTCCTGGCAATAGGATCCACAGTGTCTTCGCTAGCCTGCAGGAGCCAGGCGTCATTTGGGTGTCAGGCAATCACTCGAATGCGATCCTCCGCGTGGACACTCGCGATCTCAACTACCTGACCCGCACGAAAGAGTACTGGATCCCAAACGAGCAGAAGATTGATACGACGCCACACGGGATTATCGAGTACAAGAGCACCGTGTACTGGATCGAGCTGTCAGGCGACCATTTGGGACAACTGGACCCGAGAACCGGAGAGATCCGGCGATATCCGTTGCCCACGAAGGGAGCGGGCGGGCACAGCCTCTGGGCCGATTCGCGCGGGAATCTGTGGTACACGTTATTCGCCGAGGCCAACACAATCGGCAAGTTCGACACCAGGACACAACAGTTTCAGGAATTTCAACCTGTGACGGGATGGACCGGCTACGGCATCATCGTCGACCGTCAGGACCGGGTGTGGGTGGTGGGTCTGAGTTCGAAGTTCACTCTTATGCACGACCAGGAGACTGGGCAGTGGAAGTCGTATCCCACAACGACTCCCAGCCGTCGTCTGGCGATCGACTCCGACGGCAAGGTCTGGAATGCTGAATACTTTGGCAACAAAATCGCCGTGATCGACCCGGTCAGCGACCAAGTAACAGAATATGACTTGCCCTTGAAGTACGGAAATCCTGACGATATATGGCCGGATAGCGACGACAATCTCTGGATCGAGAACGCCGTGTACAGCGCGCTGGTGAAGTTTGACCAGAAGACCAAGAAATTCACCTACTTCCCGTTTCCGGAGATCCGGGCGCACACGCCCAAGCTCGATCGCGACTCGCTGGGAACCATCTGGTTTACTCTGAGGGATCCTTCAGGACCGGGAATCGCCGCATTCAAACCCAAAGGCAATGTGCCCATGAAGCGGGCCTCAGAGTAGTCTCCACCCAGCGACTCGACAGGTTGCGCTGTCCAAAGTTCGTCGATGAGACACTTCTCAAGGAGATTTACTGTCCCAAAAAACAAACTCTCTCTACGCCTGGATATGAACTTGACACAGGCCTATGGTTTGTACCCTGTAAGATTGATTTAGATGCATACAAGGACACCGGTTAGTGGGTTTTGGGCCCGGGGTGTTTTCATCCCTATTTCAAATTACCCGAAGTGGAAGTGTAAGCTTAACTGGATCATAGCTGTTTGTATGATCATAATACTCGACCCTGGAGTGAATTATGTCCAAACCTGATGCAGTCGACTTAATTGTTCGCAATGGTACCGTGGTCACTCCGGAAGGTAGGCAGGAGGCGGCCATCTGCATACGCAAGGGTAGGGTAAGTGGCATCTGTGCCAACAGCGAGACCCCCCCTGCCAGGAAGGTCATCAATGCCAGAAACCTTCATGTTTTGCCTGGGCTCATCGATGATCATGTTCATTTCCGGGATCCCGGAATGACCTACAAGGAAGACTTTGAGACGGGTTCTCGGTCGGCTGCCGCTGGCGGTGTAACCAGCATCATTGACATGCCCAACGGCACCGACCCACCTTTGCTGACGCCAAAACATCTGCGCCAGAAGATCGCCAATGCCCGAGGACGTTCCTACGTGGATTTCGGTTTTCTGGCCGCGGTGGTGCCCGGCAACTTTGACGACATTGAGACGCTGGTTGCCGGGGGAGTCTTGGGGTTGAAAGTCTTCATGGCGGAAACCGTGGGAGCGATTGAGGTGATGGATGATGGCGTGATGCTGGAGGCTTTCAAGCATGTTGCCCAAACCGGGCGCAGGCTGGTGGTACACGCGGAAAACGACGAGATTGTCCAGCATCTGAGGAAGAAGCTCCAGTCCACCAGGCGCCAGGGCATTGGTGCTCACTTGGAGTCACGACCGGTCGTTTCGGAAGTGGAGGCTATTTATCGGGCAATCCTTTACGCCGAGACCACGGGAGCCCGGCTACACGTCTTTCACATCAGTTCCCAGGAGGGCGCAATGCTGATCGGCCAGGGCAAGGCCCGTGGCCTGGATGTCACCGGGGAGACCTGCCCACATTACGTGCTATTGACCTCAGCACACCTTCGTCGCATGGGTAATGTCACTCGCATGAACCCACCAGTCAGGGGTGGAGACCATCCACAGGGACTGTGGGCGGCGCTGGTCGAAGATACTTTGGACGTGATCGGCACCGATCATTCCCCTCATGTACGTCAGGAAAAGCTTCAAAAAAGTATTTGGGAAACTATGCCGGGATGGACCGGGGTGGAGACCACTAACGCCCTCTTTTTGACGGAAGTCAACAAAGGCCGCATGAGTCTTGAGCAATTCGTCAAGCTTCGTTCGCGTAATCCCGCTAGGGTGTTCGACCTGTATCCACGCAAAGGCTGCATCCAGATCGGGTCAGATGGAGACCTCACCCTGGTGGACATGAAAAAGCGTGGCACCGTTCGGGGAAGGAAGCTTCACAGTCGGTCCACAGTGACCCCCTTTGAAGGCTGGAAGCTTCAAGGGATCCCGGTAGCTACCATTGTTCGAGGGAATGTGGTCATGCGGGACGGGGAAGTCTTGGGCACGCCGGTAGGCCAGTTCCTGAAACCGGTCCTTTAAACTAAACCGAGTTT
>JAUXKG010000452.1 GCA_030624355.1 Acidobacteriota bacterium | reverse complement strand
CGATTCTCCGGGCCCGTTGACCACACATCCCATGACAGCCACCTTCAGATCTTCTATGCCGGGATAAATTTCCTTCCAGGTCTTCATCCTGTCCTTCACATGGGATTCGATCTCATCGGCCAGCTCCTGAAAAAAACCACTGGTTGTGCGACCGCAGCCCGGACAGGCGCTGACCTGAGGAGTGAAGCTTCGAATGGCCAGCGACTGCAAAATCTGTTGAGCCACGACAACCTCTTCCACCCGTTCTCCTCCTGGACGAGGTGTCAAACTAACACGTATGGTATCTCCTATGCCTTCCTGAAGCAGAATGGAGAGGGCAGCAGTACTGGCGACCACTCCCCTGGTTCCCATTCCGGCCTCCGTCAGTCCCAGATGAAGAGGGTAATCACAGCGCGCAGCCAACTGACGATACACCGCCAGCAGATCGGGTACGGCTGAAACCTTGGCACTGAGAATGATACGGTCAGCAGGCAATCCGTACTCTTGCGCCAGCTCGGCCGATTCAATACCGCTTCGAATGATGGCCTCGATCAGCACCTGATCAGCGTCCTCTGGTTGCTCCGAACTTGCGTTGTCGTCCATCAATCGAGTCAGCAGATTCTGATCCAGAGAACCCCAGTTCACTCCAATACGAATCGGCTTTTCATTTTCAAGAGCAACTTCAATCATCTGTTTGAAGTTGTCATCTCGGCGGCGCCCCATCCCCACGTTGCCGGGATTAATCCGGTACTTGGCAAGCGCTCGCGCACACTCTGGATAGCGCACCAAAAGAAGGTGACCATTATAGTGAAAGTCACCAATGATGGGAACCCGGATTCCACTCTGCTCCAAACGACCCGCGATCTCTGGAACCGCCTGGGCCGCCTCGCCATTGTTGACGGTGATGCGGATCATCTCCGATCCAGCTTCGAAGAGCTTACGAATCTGCAACACCGTCGACTCCACATCGGCCGTATCGGTGTTGGTCATGGACTGCACCACGATCGGGTGCTGGGATCCGATCAGAACGTCTCCCACCCGAACCGTGTCCGTTTTTCGCCGCTCAGTCATGGCTGCCATTTTACAACACCGCGATCAACCGGGCTGACAGGCTCGTCCCGCCACCCATATTAAGCCCGCATTTCTCACACTGCCTCTACTGCGGTGCCTCATCCATCCGCCCTGCCTAGGCCTTGTCCGGGCGGCCTCTGAGGCTACTCGCTGCGAGACATTGTTATCCCGAACCAAATCTCTTATCATTGGCTTTTCAGTTTCCCACAGAAGGGGTATCCAGCATGAGCGATTTCATGGACAAGCTGTTCCACACCACCAAGGTGAAGGACTTCGTTGCCCTGTTCAAGGAGGCGGAGAAAAAATACGGAAACCCGCAGGAATTTCTTTCCGACGTCACCACTTATCTGCCGGTCCGTTTGTATGAACACTATTACGGCGACACAGTCCCCCACAGCTTCTTCGGTCTCCTGTCTGCCCACCAAGCCCAATCTTTCTTGCCGGAAGAACAACGCTGGCGTCCCTTTGTGCAGCAATGTTGGTTCGCCACTCAAGAGCAAAAGCGCAATCCGTTGAATCTGGAAACCAACGGAGCCAAAGTCCAGGGAAGCCTGGAAGAACGCTGGCAGCGTTTTCAGGATGCCGCCGCCGAGGAGAACTTCGCAGACGCCATGGCCAGCGCACAGAGCTTCCTGGAAAATGATGAAGACCGACGATTCTTCCGCCAAAAGTCATTGATCCTTGCCATAGAAGATACGGCTTATGGGGGCCACAAGTTCCCATATCTTTTTCATGCCTGGCGTGTTGCCGAGGCTCTCCAGTGGAGCCATGCGGAAACGATTCTGGCGCCTGCACTGCATCTTGTCATCGTCGGACTCAAGGACCGCTCCCTGTGTCGGCTGGTGCAGGAGAGCTGTGGACGAAATCCCCTGCAATCCCTTTCTGAGAACCAGGGGCATCTCTCTGGCGACCTCTGCGATGAGATAGAGTCCCGTCTCCTCTTCAGTAATGACACCAGCGATTGCCTCAGCCAGTTCCAGACCTTGGTCAGCTCGGGAACCGGCCTCGCTTCTGTTCAGGAAGGCCTTCTGCTGGCGGCCGCACAGGGGCTCTCCAATTCCAACAGTGGGGAATGGATCTGGCCGATGCGTGCCTTCCACTTTTGTTATCTGGTTGATCAGTTGGAGGAGTTGGAACCGGACAAGAAAGGTTTTGCCGTAGCGATAGCCGCCGCTTTGGTGAACCAAGCCTCCAATCGAAGTCGAGCCCTCGATCAGAATCGCAACCTGGACGAAGTGGCTCAGCGGCTTTGTCCCGTTGAACCGTTTGAGGTTCTCAAAAGCGTCATCAGTCACACCGATCCCCACGCCGCCGCCACCGCTGTTTATTCCATCCTGGGCATGGAGGAAGACAAGACAGAGGAACTCTTCCATACCCTGCTGAGCCAGGCGGTCAAGATTGACGGCCAGATGTGCTACGGCAACGACATTCTGTACGTCAGCGAGGCCTGCGACTGCTATCGGCGCTTCAACCTGCAGCAGAAGGAAAAACTCCCGGTCTCGGCAGGCTACTTCCTGGGAAGGGTACAGAAGGGATACGAACTGGCCGGCGCCTACGGCGTCTAGAGACACGAATTTACACTGATTAAGAAAGGTGTTTCTTGTCAGCTGTCAGCGGCCGAAGGCCAGACACGGATTTACACGGATTAAGAAAGGTATTTTCTTGTCAGTTGTCAGCTGTCAGTTGCTCCAGCAATTCCGGATCTCCCCAGCTCT
>JAUXKG010000138.1 GCA_030624355.1 Acidobacteriota bacterium | reverse complement strand
TGAGATTTCAGAAGAAGAATGAAACTGCGCTTTTTTATCGGGCCGAGAACAATGTGGCCTTCTCGAACCAGAACTGGAGCGGAACCCTCTCTTTCTGGTTGCGATTAACCCCGGAAGAGGATCTGGAACCCGGTTACTGTGATCCCATTCAGGTGACCGATAAGGCCTACAACGACTCGGCCATCTGGGTGGATTTCACCAAGGACAACCCGCGTCAATTTCGCCTGGGTGTCTTCGGTGCTTTCGACATCTGGAATCCCCAGGATGTGCACAACGAAGAAAACCCCGATTTCCAGAAACACCTTGTGGTGGTGGACGCTCCTCCCTTCCAAGGAGACAGGTGGACGCACGTGCTGATTACTTACTCCGGTCTGGGCTCTCCGGCTGGCGGGACCGCCGTCCTCTATCTCAACGGAGAACTTCAGGGGCAAACGGAGAACATCTCGGAGCCCTTCGAGTGGGATGTCTCGAAAGGTGCCATCCGATTCGGATGGAACTACGTGGGTTTCCTGGATGAGGTCGCTGTTTTCAACCGGCCCTTGACCGGGGAGGAGATTCAGGCCTTCCACCAGCTCGAAACCGGGGCGGCGGCCTTGCACCCCTGAGCGACCGCAATCAACGCCAGACTCCTGCCAGGAACTTCTTGACTTCGGGGACTCCACCCTGCACCACCAGGTACCCGTCGTGCGGCTCGCGTTCTGTCATCTCACCAGCAACGGTTGTCGTCATAAGCCGCTGGACCGCGTCGAAATCGTCGGGGTGAACACCCATGGCCCAGCCCAGCTTGACGAAGGCGACCTCTGGCAGCATGTTGGCCAGCGGCACCACGCCCAATTCCAGGATCTCCCGTCCGGTCTCGTACACGTGCATCTGTACAAAACCCCAGAGTGTCTGAAGCGTCATATACATCTGCACACCGGCCTCACGGGCCCTCTCAAGAGCGGGATAGGTCTTACGGTTCACGTGGCCCAGCCCGGTACCGGCAATAACGATACCCTTGTATCCACTGTCTATCAATGCATCGATGACATCAGGCTGCATACCGGGATAGTAATAAACTAACGTTACCCGTTCTTCGAAGGCTGCCCGTATGGTCACTTCTCGATCGGTCCTCCTGGGGGCACAATCGTCCTTGAGCTTTTCGATCGTGCCTTTCTCCACCATGGCCAGCGGAATATCCCCCAGTGTGCGAAAGGTGCTCCGATAGGAGCTATGCATTTTGCGCACTCGCGTCCCTCGGTGGAGCAGGTTGTAGCGGTCGGAAGTGGGTCCGAACATGCACACCATGACTTCGGCAATAGGGCCGTGGGCTGCCGCCCAGGTGGCGTTCACCAGGTTCTGAGCGGCGTCCGATGAAGGGCGATCCGAGGACCGCTGACTGCCCACCATCACGATGGGCACCGGTGGCTTCTGCACCATGAAGCTCAGCGCGGCCGCAGTGTGGTGCATGGTATCGGTGCCGTGACCTATTACGATGCCCTGGTAGCCCTCGTTGATCGCCTCGGCCACTCTCTCGGCAAGGATCAGATACTCTTCGGGTCCCATGTTCTCAGAAAACACTCCGAAGAGTTTCTCCGTCTCCAGATTGCAGATATCGGCTAGCTCCGGTACCGATCCGTACAGCTCACCGGGGCTGAAAGCGGGAATAACGGCACCGGTCCGATAGTCGAGGCGAGAAGCGATGGTACCACCCGTTCCGAAAAGCTTGACTCGAGGATGCTGGGGATCGACCGGGAATTCCTTCTCCGGGATCTTGTAGTGCGCCTCTCGGTAACCGGTCTCTTCCAGCGAGAGCACGGTGTCATGGTGCAGGCCGATGTTGTAACCGCTGTCCAGCTTGAGAACCAGGTGATCGGCATCGCTGGTTTCCGACCGTGGTAAAAGCAACCCCTCGAACTCCCCGCGCCTGGTACAGGCCTTCACTTCGCTCCATACCTTCACTTTGAAACGCTTCATCAGATCGAGACAAGGATCGCGATAGCCCTTATAAAGGTCCTTTTGCTCAGTCATGTTGCACCTCAGGGACATTCTCAGCCAGGCCAAGTGAGAGTTGATCTTGTATCCACTCCGGGTCCAGACGGCCAACAAAGCGGGGCATCACCTCTCCCATCGCCCACCGGAGGATCGCCTCTGCCGGCTTGCCGGCAGATTGGCCGACTAGAGCGGTGACCGTCTGCAGCACACGCTCCAGCTCCTCCAGATCATTCTCCCGACTTCGATAACGAGCCAGCACCTCTTCCACGGACGTATCTTTCTCCTGGACCAGATCATCGAGCATCCTGTCCATGGCTTCGGGACGGATCTCACCCGACTCGACCGCGCGGACCATGGGAGCCAGTCGAGTGGAATCCGGCATACCACTCAAGCGGCCCAGCCGTAGGTGATATGGGATCCGTTTCTCCAGGGCAGCTGCCAGTCGACGGGCGCACTGATCCGATTTGGGCGATAAGTCATCGAACAAATCCGCCCATGGAAGCGCTGTCAGCCGACGGGCTGAATTAGCATCCAGACCCAACTCCTGATAACGCTTTTCTCGAGCCCAGGGCGTTTCCGGTAGAGCCGAGCCAATCTCGGTCACCAGAGAATCGCGAATGGGCAGCGGAGGAGTATCAGTATCGGGATACATCCGGTCGGGTCCGGGCAGGATTCGTTCAAAACCATTGGTCCCGTCTCGGAAGGCCTGGCGAGTTTCGGCAGGAACTCCTACCAGTGCATCTTGGGCGCGGAGAAACAACTCCCGTACCGCTGTATCGGCATCCTGTTTCTCTCCCCAGACCACCACGACGGCATCTCCGCTCTCGGCCTTGAGTTCCTTCTCAAGCTCGCCCCATGGGCGACCAGCCCAACCCTCATCACCCATATCGGAATGGATCATGAAAGGCCTGTGTTCGGGGCAGGCTATGACACGGATGCGGTCTTCAAATTCCCTCCCGAATGTGACACCCGGCTGGGTAGACCGGTTCAGGAGACCCGCGAAACCAGGCAATCGAAGGGCATAGATACTCTGGTCATGCTCTATTGCTTCCCGCACGGGTGCAAAGTCGCACCTCCTGAGGGTGGGAGCCGCATCGACCACCAAAGGTGATTCCTCCACAGCTGAGCTCCCTTCCGGAATGTCCAGCAGGTCTGGCCTAATCCCCCGCAGCTCCAGCTCCGCCTTGATGCGAAGCAGATTGAGCTGGCGGAAGGCCTCAATGTGCACCAGACGAGGCAAGCCCCGGTGATTGTCCACACCTTTGATCTCAACCCGCCGACCCCCAGCCACGGAAACGTTGACATCCTGTCGGGCGGCACCGGGTCCCCGCCGGACCTTGCCGGTGGCCCTGGCGACCAGGGCCAGGAGTCGCGCGCCGGCCTGCAGTTCCAGAGGTGTTTGAAAATCAGGCTCGGTGACGGTCTCAACCAGAGGAGTTCCCAGTCGATCGGTTTGAAAAGTGATCCAGTGTCCAACGTCCGAGACCTCACGACAGGAATCTTCCTCCAGCGAAAGCTGGCGAATCCGCAGCTCGCGGTCCACCCCTAGCTCAGGAACCTTGAACGGGATAGTCCCCTTCAGGCCCACCATGGCGGTGCGCTGGAATCCGGCGGGAATCGAGCCATCCAGGTACTGCTTGCGCATGACGTGGAGCTCGGAGACCAGGTTCAGATTCAGCAGCGTTGCGATTTCCAGAACCACCCGCACCGCCTCCTGGTCGATCTCGAACGGGGGCGTATCATCTATTTCATAGGTGCAGGACGATCCCCGATCAAGCCGGTAGACAATCTCCTTGCGCGTCTTGAACTCCATCAGTGCGGTGCCATCGTACTCACCCAGCTCGCTCAACGTCGGCCGCATGTGCCTCAAGACTTCCCCGTCGTAGCCGTCAACTCGCTGTCCAGACGGACATCGGCAAAACAATTTGGACCGAGTCAGAAGCTGTTGGTGGACTTCGAGTCCCGCCATGAACCCGAGCGTTTGGTAGTCACCGGCCGAAAGCTCGCCAAAGCCACGATCAGGGAAGTCCAAAGGGGCATCCCTCTGTGGATTCAGCTCTCCGGAAGGGTGGGGTCCTGAAGGTTGCACTAGTCCGTCCTCGTTTATCCCGCCGACTCCTCTCCTGGGACCATTGTGCCCTCTTTGAGCCTCTTCGCTGAGCTTGACAGAGAGCGGAGCATGACGTTAAGTTCGTTCACTTTGACCATGGAGGTAGTGTAATGGAATCTGCTCCTTTGTTGGAACACATAGACGAAAATGAGGTTATTGAAATTGCCCGCCGCCTGCAGAAGTTCCGTTCTTTCTCCGGAGAGGAGCAAGCTGCAGCTACAGATTACGCTGAGCAGCTCGAATCATTGGGCCTGGAGGTAGAACTTCAAGAAGCGGAGCCCGGACGTCCGAATGTCATCGCCAAGCTGCCGGGTTCCGGCGAGGGTCCCTCGCTCATGTTCAACGGACATACAGACATCGATCCCATTGTCTCGGACACGGAGGGAGATCCCTTCGAGTTCAAGATAGAGGATGGAATGATGCTCGGTCACGGGCTGCGAAACATGAAAGCAGGACTGGCCTCGATGGCGGCCGCTGCCGGCGCTATTGCTCGAGCCAAGATTCAACTAAAGGGAGATCTGATTGTTGCCGGGGTTGTTGGAGAACTGCAGGGAGGGATCGGAACGACTCATCTTCTGAAGCAGGGGGTGGTTCCCGATTACGCCGTTGTTCCAGAACCCACTCTGCTGAATATCCGGACCATGCACGCAGGCCAGGTTCAGTTTGTGATTACTGTCATTGGTCAATCGGCCTGGATCGGCAGTCTTCACCTTCACCCTCATCAGAATGCCGTTGAGAAGATGGCCAAGGTCATTCAGGCGCTCGAGCGACTTGAATTTTCAGCCCCTCCTCATCCGGAGATTCCGGGACTTCCCAGAAAGCTGACCGGGAACATTCTGGGCGGCTTCACCCGCCAGCACATTCTTTGGAGGCCTTCTTATGTTCCCGATTGCTGCTCGCTCATCTTTGAGGTCAGAACGGTACCCGGACAGACCATAGAAGAGATCACGTCTGATCTTCGCAGAACCTTCGAACCACTGCAGGCTGAAGATCCGGAACTGCAGATCGAGATCGATCCCCCACCGGCCGCCTATGATCCCCCCTGGAAAGGGATGATTGCGATGCCTCCCCTGTACCTGCCCAAGGATGACCCTCTGGTGGGCATCATCCACAAACATCACCTGACCGTCTTGGGCAAGGAACCGGACTCCATAGGCTTCTTTAACCCTGGGTCCTATGCCTGTGCCGACTCAGGACACCTGCAGCACGCCGGTGCTCACGTTCTCAACTATGGGCCCAGCGGGCACGGCGATATTCGGCACTATGGAACATTCGGAGTAGGCGTCGATTATCTGGTGAACTGTGCCCGCGTCCTGGCCCTCACGGCTGAGGAAATCCTGACCTCCTCCTTTGATCAACTCCCGGGCAACACCCTGCAGGGTGGACCGGGCTAGTAGGAGCCTGTCCTAGCGGTTCTTGACCCGCATTGCTTGCCGGAGCTAGAATTCTGGCAAAACCGTCGGCACGAACCATGCTGTTTTACGAGATCCTTCACGACGACCAGCTCATCATCCTGGAGCCCAGGGGTCCGTTATCGGAAGAGGATTTCCGACGACTCACCGAGGATGTGGACCGTTTTCTTGAACAACACTCAATCCTGAAAGGCCTTTGCATTCACACCAGGGAGTTTCCCGGTTGGGAGGATATGGCGGGCTTGATCAGTCACCTTCGCTTCGTGCGCGATCATCATCGCCAGGTCGAAAAAGTCGCGCTGGCCAGCGACAGCACGCTGGCCTCGATCGCCCCGAAGCTGGTGGAGCACTTCGTCAGTGCGGAAATAAGAAGATTCGAATACGAGCAGAAGGAGCAGGCCCTGAAATGGCTGCGCCAGGAGGCCTGAGCCGACCCCCCGGGGACAATTTCCCAGATTGTGTATGGTTGGCTAACTACTACAGATGACACGCCGATATTGCCTGGCCCTGATAGCCGGAATCGTGATCGTTCTCTCGTTTTTCACTTGGCTGAACAGGGAATGGATCATAGGGAAGGTCTACTTGTACACGCTGGAATCGACCGATCGGGTCGAGAACCTGCAAGTCGACCGAGTGATCCAGGCACTCAGGTTGCAGACAGGGCAGAAGGTGGCTGACGTTGGAGCGGGAACCGGTGTTTTCTCCTTTCCTCTGGCTGAAGCGTTAGGTGACTCAGGCAGGGTCTACGCCGTGGATGTCAATCCCGAACTACTCTCACACATCGAGGAGACGGCTCGAGCAGAGGGGGTTGAGAACATCCAGACGGTCCTGGCGACAGAAAACGATCCACTCATTCCGGAAGCCGTGGATCTGATCTTTCTGTGCGACACTCTTCACCACATCGACAATCAGGCCGAGTATGTGAAGACACTGAGGAAGTATTTACGTTCCGGAGGACGGGTTGCCGTGATCGATTTCGGGGAGGACTCGCCGCATCTTCTTCCTTCCATGAAGTACTCGCTTGTAGAGCTGAAGAAATGGATGCAGGCTGAAGGGTATGAGCTGGTGGAAGAACACGATTTCCTTCAAGACAACTTCTTTGTCATTCACAGGTACGGGGATTGATGCAGTCGGCAAGACCCATCTCGCAATCGAATGTTGGTTTGTATAGGATGACTTAATAGGGCGGAGGGACAATCATGATAACGGCAGTGATTCGATTCAAGACTGGTGATC
>JAUXKG010000462.1 GCA_030624355.1 Acidobacteriota bacterium | reverse complement strand
CGATGTCGTCATTGGACTCTGCCCTCAATTCACTGAGTGCGGTCTCCTACCACGATCTTTACCTGCGCTATTTTAACCCTGCCCCCTCCCTGCGGGAGTCTCTCATGGCGGCGAAGATGCTGACCGTATTTTGGGGAATAGTTTGCACAGGTTTTGCCTTTCTGGCAGGCACGCTGGGAGGAACTGTCATAGAAACCATCAACCGGATTGGTTCAACATTCTACGGGCCGATAGCCGCAACATTCACTCTTGGAATTTTGACTCGAGCGACAACGAACACCTCGGTCAAGATCGGTATTCTCTCAGGAGTTCTCACCAACCTAGTTCTCTGGACTTTCATTCCTCAAATCAGCTGGCTTTGGTGGAACCCAATTGGGTTCGGGATGACCTTCGGAATTGCTTACTCACTCAGTCTTCTCCAGAGCATGGCCACAGATCAACACCAGATGACTGTAGATCTTCCTCACTCGCCGAGCCAAGTCAACTGGAAGCCCAGGTATGTTTTTCTGGGTTTTTACTTCGTACTGATAATTCTAATCAGCTACGGAATCTCTTTTTTGGCCACATAGAAACAGAAGCAGACAGTCTATTCTGTCCCCTTATCTCCCTCCAAGATCATAGACTTGGAAGCCCTTGAACTGGTGGACGGGCCGGCCATCGTGAGTCGCCAGCAATTGCTTGACGGTCTCCTTCTGGTTGGCCGTCATGTAGATTGATGCAACCAGGTAGATCCTCTGTCTTTGCGGGGTCGGAAGGAATTCGTCTCCATCCACCAGCTGCTGGATGGGCAGGTTGCGCTCCCCCATCTCCAGATAACGGTAGGAGAGTACATTGTCGATGTTGGGCGCGACCACCCGGTCGTCGCCTCGAACCGTCGTCTTCAAGCCTTCGGCCAGGCCCTTCCAGTCGGCGTGCTCTCTACCCGCATGACGGTGGATGGACCCAAGAGACAAAACCATGATCAGGATCAGAATGGTCATCCGGACTTTCTGACCTCTCCCTTCGGTCTCAAACAAGCCGGGGAGCCGTTCAATTCCCATTGCCACTCCCAGAAACAGAGCCGGGGTGGTAAAGAGCAGCTGGCGAATGGGAAAGAAGTACTGGCGAGACCAGTCCAGAAACAAAATGATCGGCAATGGCAATACAAACCAGACCAGCAGCAGAGCGGCGGCGGCCCAATGCTGGCGGCGCAAAAGCTGATGGACACCCAGCCCAAACAGGGGCAGCAGAAGCAGTGAGAGTGGATAACCGCCTCCGCTGACTTCCTTGAAGATACGGAGAAAGAGCCCGGCTTCTAAAAAGATGTCTGGAGAATCCCAAACGGTCCTGTGAAGTGTCGTCAGCAGCCAGGGGAGAAAGGAGACAGCGGCCACTCCTGCACACAGCAGAAAGAGCAGAAAGGTTGGCATCCATGGACGGTAGAGCGGAAACTTCAGCGAGCGCCTGACTGTTTCAGATTTCAGACTGATCAGAAAGGCAGCCTGAGAGATCAGCAGAACACCTCCGAAATAGTTGGTATAAAGCAGGAGAGTGGCCGCCAGGGTGTATAGGATCCACCAGCCGGCCCGCCTGCTTCCCAGCGCGCGGCAAAGCAGATAATAGCAAGACAGGGACAGGAAACAGAAAAGCGAATAGTTGCGGCCCTCCTGCGAGTACTGATGATGCAGGGGATAGAGTGCAAACAGCAGCATTCCAAGCAGAGCCACCTGGGTTGAAAAGAACCTCTTGCCCATCCAATAGAGCACTGGAAGGGAGAGACTGCCAAACAGGGGCCGCATGAAACCTGGCAGCAAACTCCGACTGACCCCATAGGATCACGAACAAGTGCTGGATCATGAAATCCAATGGAGCCGCAGCCACGATATCGATGACCGAAGCTAGACTCTCTCCCAAGCTTGAGTGTGAGAAGGATTGCAGCTGTATGATCTCGTCCACCCAAAGCTGGCGCTGTCCCAGGTTGAAAAACCTCAAGAGCGCCCCAAAAGTGACGATGATCGAAACGAGCTTCACCTCCCGACTTTCCACGCCCGGGTCGGCAGTCAGTGGCCAGTTGTGGAAGAATTTCTTCATCCCTTCCGCCGAAACCAACTCATCCTCCCCATCGCCGTCGATATCCACAGCGGTGATGTTGCTGCCACAGCTCTCAGGATCTTTGAAGGCAAAGAAACTCCAGAGTCTTTCCCCATTCAAATCGAACCCCTGAATCAGAGGCAGATGACCTTGCAGGGGTCCGGGAGCCACCCCAACGC
The DNA here is from genome assembly GCA_030624355.1 of Acidobacteriota bacterium. Classification (GTDB taxonomy): domain Bacteria; phylum Acidobacteriota; class UBA6911; order RPQK01; family JADFOI01; genus JAUXKG01. The sequence continues at coordinate 451 of JAUXKG010000462.1, read as the reverse complement.
CAGCCGATTTTCTGCAAGCTTAACCAAAAAACGCTGCGCGAAGGAGCATCTCTTTTAATTCCTTCTGTGAACAGTCTGGGAAAGTTGTTTAAATAAAAAGACATGCTAAACCTGGAGGCGGGTAAGGGCAATGTAAATCACCAAGCCAGAAGGTGGAACGATCCAGTGGTGTTAGAGCTTCTCAGAGCCAAACAGTTTACCGCCTTGTGAAGGACCTGCCGAGGAATGGCCCAGCATGACTTGCTATGTTGATACGTCTTAATGATTCGATGAATAATATGTCTCGAACCGTAGACGATCGAAAAAATCTATGCGCATCATGACATCCCCCCGCTCCCCATACAGGGTCCATCTTCCTGCGCCTGCAGAGCCAGTGGGGGAATACAAATCTCTTCTTGGCGGGTTCAAGGCGCTTCAGGCGGATGGTGGCGTTAGGCTGGTAGACAATGAT
>JAUXKG010000114.1 GCA_030624355.1 Acidobacteriota bacterium | reverse complement strand
ATCGTCTTGACAAACCCAATACATTCCGCCGGGCAGGCCTGCCGAGCGAACAATCCGGGTAGCAACCAGGTCGGAACCGCACTGGGGACAACTGCGGGTCTGACCGGCACTTCCTTTGACTCCCAGGCTGGCTCGTGCTGTCTTGCTAATTTTCTCAGCCATTTTCAATCTCTCCTTTCCACAAAAAGAAAAACGCCGTGCCCAAGTGCTGCCTGAGCACGGCGTGAAAGAGAGCACTGGTACTCGTTTTTTGTCTCCGGTCAAGCAAAAAGATGGATAAACGATTTAGAAGAGGAATGGAGTTGATCAGCTGATGAGGCCAAACTCGACATCGGTGACGTCTTTGAGCTCTTCCTGCATGTATTTCTTGATCTTGGCGACAAGCGCTTTCTCAGTCAGCCGAATGGCCTCTCGGGTCACACCAAACCGCTCCGCAATTTTCTGAAGGGTTTTGGGGGTTTCAGCAACTAATCGATCGTTGAGAATTGTTCTTTCTCTGTCAGTCAGACCTTCTGACAGCTCTTTAACCATTTTATTGAACAACTGCTGAAGCTCTCCTCGCGCCAGTCTCTCATCGATCAATTCTTCAGTGGCTTCCAGGGTGTCCAGGTACTGGACGGATTCATTGTTGTCCACATAAGACTCTAAACTTAAGTCACTCGATTCGATGCTCTGCTGGACGTCGCGCACATCCTCGATGCTGACGTTCAACCGCTTGGCAATTAGGGATGCAGTGGGTTCAATCCCTTGCAAACGAAGTTTTTCCTTCTCCTTGCGCAGATTGAACAGAAGCCTGCGACGTTCGTTGGTCGTACCGACTCGAACGATTCGAAAGTTGTCCAGTATGAACTTGATGACATAGGCCTTGATCCACCAAGAGGCATAGGTGGGCAAGCTGGCGCCCCGGTAGGGATCGAAGCGTTTGACTGCTTCCATCAAACCAATGTTCCCCTCCTGAATCAGGTCCATCGCGTTGCTGTAAATGCGGTTGTACAGTCTGGCAATTTTGACCACCAGTTTTAGATTGGCCGTCACCAGCTGATAGGCGGCTTGCTGGTCATCCTGCTCGCGATACAGAACGGCCAGTCGGTGTTCTTCTTCGGAGCTGAGAGGCTCGAACCTGCTGATTTCGAGCAAATATCGACGCAGCGGATCAAGCTTGGCGAGTGTGACTCGATCCTCAGCGGGAAACTCATCATCCTTGGGCTCAAGAAGAGACTCTACTAGTTCTTCCTCTTTAACCAGCTTCTGTTTTTTAGTGGAATCGTCGCTCATGGCCAGGGAGATTCTAGCATTTTTCCAATGGTTGCAGCCGATAGGTCACTGTGAAGTATTGGGCGTGATGACTCCTTGAAGGGAGGTCTCATAAGCTTCCACATCTTTGCCACTTCCTATGATCAGCGGTATCTTCTGGTGCAAAGAGGTTGGCTGGATCTCCATGATCCTTTCATGACCGGTGGAAGCTTGCCCCCCTGCCTGCTCAACAATGAAGGCCAAGGGGTTGGCTTCATAAAGCAGGCGTAGTTTGGGGCGGGGATTGTCCGGATCTTGGTAGTTGGCTGGATAAAGGAAGATGCCGCCCTGTAGTAGATTGCGGTGAAAATCGGCAACCAGGGAGCCGATGTAGCGAAGGGAATAGGGCTTGTTTCCGTCCCGGCTGTTTTTCAGAGACTGGATGTACTCCTGGGTTCTCTCGTCCCAGTGATCGTGGTTGCCCTCGTTGATCGAATAGACAGATCCACGCTCAGGAATCTTCATATTCGGATGAGAGAGCAGAAACTCACCGATACTGGGGTCCAGAGTGAATCCATGGACTCCTTCTCCGGAGGTATAGACAAGCATTGTGCTCGATCCATAGACCACGTATCCCGCTGCCACCTGTTCGGTTCCGGGCTGTAGGCAGTCTTCCAGGCGGCCGTCGGGACCTTCACTTTTTTTGCGCAAGATAGAAAAGATGCTGCCCACGCTGACATTGACATCGATGTTTGAAGAGCCGTCCAACGGATCGAACAGCAGGATATATTCGCCCTTTTCAAATTTGGCCGGAATAGGCAGAATGTCGGGACTCTCTTCTGACGCCATCAAACACAGGTGACCGCCGTGGTCCATGCACTTGAAGATTGTGTCATGAGCAAAGATATCGAGTTTCTTGACCCCCTCACCATGGACGTTCGTCTCTCCGGTCAGACCCAGAACGTCTACCAGTCCCGCCTTGTTGACTTCCGTTGAGATCACCTTGAAGGCGATGGTTAGATCCCACATGAGACTGGTGAAATGCCCAGTCGAGCCGGCGAAGCTCTTTTGCTGTTCCATCAGGTGCCGGCCAATGGTGTAGGTGGATTGGCTCATCGGCGACTCGGTCATCAATGCACCGTTTTCGTCTTGTTGTTCATAAAGTCCATGAAAAGGTAGCTGCCTAGGTCGAGGCTGGTAGTGAAGTAGGCCTTGCCGCGACAGATCTGCGAGACCTTCATGACAAAATCCATCAGATAGTGATCCCGAGCCACCATGAAGGTGTTGATCAAGATGCCATTCTTGCGGCAGTTGCTCACCTCTTTGAAGGTTTCTTGCAGGATCATGGGATCCAGACCGAAAGGATTCTTGTAGATTCTTCCATTGGGCAGTTTGATGGCTGAGGGCTTTCCGTCAGTGATCATGATGATCTGACGCATGTCTTTTTTCTGATTCATCAGGATTCGCCGGGAGAGTCGCAGACCCTCACAGGTATTGGTGTGGTAGGGACCAACTTTGGTGGAGGCCAGCTTGGCCAGAGGGATCTCTTCGGCGGAATCGTGAAAGAGGACTACGTGCAGAGAGTCACCCGGAAATTGAGTGCGGGTGAGATGGGCCAGGGCCAGGGCTACCTTCTTGGCCGGGGTGAAGCGATCTTCACCGTAAAGGATCATGCTGTGGCTGCAGTCCAGCATCAGCACCGTTGCGCAGGAGCTGTGATAATCAGTCTGGTAGACCATAAGGTCACCGTATTCCAGGTTGAGAGGGACTCCCAAGCCTTCCCTTCGAACCGCGCGCAGGAGGGTGGCACCGACGTCCAGATTGAGGGTGTCGCCAAACTCGTAGGGTCTGCTGTGTGCGTCTGATTGCACCCCTGTTGAGAGCTCCCGGGTTTCGTGCAAGCCGAAGCTGTTTCCACCCACCGAACCCAGCAATTCTCGAAACGTCCTGTAGCCGAGGAAATCGATGCTTTTGTTGGTTAACTCAAACCAGACGTCTCCTGCCGCTTCCGATTCGGTGCCCTCGCCTTCCAAGGGGGGCTGGCCCCAGGACTCCTCCGAGGGGCGAAGGTAGTCCCGGTCGACCAACCGTTCAATGAGCTGGTCCAGGAGTTCCTTCAAATCGTCTGGGAGTGTACCGTAGGGAAACTGCCTGGAATATTTGTCCAGGGATTCACGCCACTCTTGGGAGAGCTGCTCGCTCTCGGAAAGGATTTCGGCCAGTGCCTGATACAGATTTTGAAGGTTCTGAGCATGCTCGGTGGTGGAACGGTATTGGGAAGAAAACCCGCTCTCCAGAAAAAACTCCTTGAGTTGGTCCAGCAATTCTTCAAGGTCGATTGCGTCTGCGGGATTGGGAATGTATTTGGTGTAGCGAATCTTAGACATTATTTTTGATCGGCATAACCACTTCAGTTGAACGAGCTCTTTTGACTAGGAAGGTTGCCGAGATAGGCTTCCTCTGTTTGTTCGGCTTCACTGAAATAGCCTCTTGACTCACTGCGGTTCAGTCGTTTTTGACCGTAGAGCCCTTCCAGGATGAACTCGACCACCGAAACAGCAATTTCCACCTCGGTTGCCGGTGCGATGTTCTGCTCATCCAGGATTTTCTTGAGTCCCTGTATGGACTTGACCTTCTCAAAGTATTGGCCAGCAGGAACTTGATCATCGACTTTGATTTCTCCGCCCAGATCGAACCACTGGACGATTTGGTCGAAGTTTTGGTCGGAAAAGTATCGTTCAAAGGCCCCCACAACCGCTGATTCTATCAGTTCTTTAGCGATGTTTTCGGCTCCCTTCAACTCGCCCTCGTACTCCAGTTCCAGTTTGCCGGTCACTGCTGGGATGGAGGCATAAATGTCGGAAACTCGAGGCACTACCTTCTGTTCCTCTGCTGACAGGGCTCTTCTTTCCGCATTGCTCAGTGTATTCTCGAGACAAGCTATGGGCAAACGCTGGCTGACCCCCGAGCGTTTGTCAATGCGCTTGTCTTGCCGTCCTCGAAAGGCGATTCCTTCAACGATTTCCCAAATAAAATCGGGTATCGCCAGATTCTCGGACGGGACGCGGTCAATCCAGGATTCCTGGCGGGTGATCTCGACACCCTCTTTGAGCGTCCGGGGGTAGTGAGTGGTGATCTCCGATCCGATCCGATCTTTCAAGGGAGTGATAATCTTTCCCCGGGCAGTGTAGTCTTCAGGATTGGCTGAGAATACTAGAAGAATGTCAAGCGGCAATCGGATTGGGAACCCTTTGATCTGAACGTCGCCCTCCTGCATGATGTTGAAGAGTCCAACCTGGATCTTCGGTGCTAAATCCGGCAGTTCGTTGATGGAGAAAATCCCCCGATGTGCCCGGGGCAGAAGGCCAAAGTGAATGTTTTCGTGAGCGGAAAGCTCTCTTCCGTGCCTGGCTGCTTTGATCGGATCCAGATCACCTATGATGTCAGCAATGGTGACGTCAGGGGTTGCCAGTTTTTCCACATAGCGCTTCTCTCTCGGAAGGTAAACGATGGGCAGGTCGTCCCCCTCTTCCTTTGTCCGTTTTTGACAGGAGGCGCAAATGGGAAAGAAAGGATCATCGTTGATTTCACAACCGGCCACGCAGGCAATTTCCTGATCGAGAAGGTTGGTGAGAGCTCGAAGGATCCGACTCTTAGCCTGACCGCGCAAACCCAGCAGGATCAGGTTGTGTCTGGAAAGCAGAGCATTGAGAAGGCCCGGGACCACCGTATCTTCATAGCCGATGATGCCGGGAAAAAGCTCCTCTTTGTGGCGAAGCTTATCAATCAGATTCTCTCGGATTTCGTCCTTAACCGATCGAAAGCTGGGTGGAATGCCCTTCTCTTGTTTGAGTTGGCCCAGGGTTGAACACTTCATTGTCAGAACAGAGCAAAAGCATAACACACTGTCAAGAAGGTGTCGAAAGACGAGAAAACGGGCTACAGGTCCAACAACCGGATAATCGCTTCCTTGTCGGGAGGCATTTCGATTGGCTGGTTGGCGAAAGTAGAGGTCACTTTCCCTGATTTTTCAGAGATACGATTGTCGTAAACGGCATGTTGATACAAATTGTCGAGATGGTAATTAATAGTATATTCGGGGTCTTTGAGCTGGTGGCCGGTCAAGATAGCCACGACGTCTTCATCCGGATCAATACTGGCACCGTGCTCGCTCGATTCCAGAAGCTTCTTCAGACCGGCTATGGTGGTGGCCGAAGCGGGTTCACAGCCGATGCCATCTCGCCCCAACATCGCTTTGGCGTCTGCAATTTCCTGTTCATTGGCTACGTCGCACCAGCCATCGGTAAAGGTCAAGGCGCGTAGTGCCTTCTTCCAGCTGATGGGTTGTCCGATTTTAATAGCGCTGGCCAGGGTCCAAGCATTGCTGACGGGAACCAATTCCTGAGAGCTAGTGACCAAGGTACGATAGAGGGGATCGGCTCCGCTGGCCTGGATGATGGTGATCCTGGGAACCTTGTCGATAAACCCCAACTGTTTCAACTCCATCAGGGCTTTACCATAGGAGGAGCTGTTGCCCAGATTGCCGCCTGGGACCACGATGCGATCAGGAATCTGCCAGTCCAGCTGGTCAAAGAGTTCAATCATGACCGTTTTCTGGCCTTCCAGGCGGAACGGATTGATGGAGTTCATCAAGTAGAGATCGGTTTCGCTGGAAAGTTCCCGGACCAAGCTCATGGCCACGTCAAAGTCACCCTCTATCTGAATGGTCAGAGCACCGTAGTCCAGGCTTTGAGACAGCTTGCCGTAGGCGATCTGTCCCCCGGGAATGAAGACCACAGAACGAATGCCGGCCCGAGCGCAATAAGCGGCCATTGAGGCGGAAGTATTGCCGGTGGAGGCACAGGCCACCACTCGGGAACCCAGATTCCTGGCTTGGGAGACGCCTACTGTCATGCCGTGGTCTTTGAAGGAGCCCGAGGGATTCCAGCCAAGGTGTTTCACGCGCAGGCGTTTGAGCCCAACATATTCAGCACTTCGGGGGGTTTCTAAAACCGGATTGTTCCCTTCTCCCAGAGTGACGACCTTGGCCAGGCCCTCTTCGGTGAAGGGCAGAAATTCGCGATAGCGCCAGACACCGCTCAGATCCAGTGGATTGTTGGAGGTTCGCCGCTGGCGGAAAACTTCCTGAAGTCGGGTGACCTCGAATGCCGGGAAGTTGTGGATAATATCCAAAAGATCCGAACAGGCGGGACATTGGTAGAGTTTTTGAGTGATATCGAACTCCTGCTGGCACGATTCGTTAATGCAGCGGAAGAAGAAAGGCTGAGTAGACATTGCAATCCCCAATGGTGCCGCCGCTAGGCGGTTACGAAAAATTTTGAGAACAGCGCGTTGAGTACGAACCGCAGTCTCATGGCTGTGGTTCATTCAAGAGCTGCCGAAAACGGTCGATCATCTCTGGAGAGTCCCATTGGCGCGCTCCCAGGTGCCGGGCGATGAGACGTCCCTGGCTATCCACCACGAGAGTAGTGGGAATCTGGTACACCTGGAACCGTTGGATGAGCACACCGTCAGGGTCCAGCCACACATTAAAAGGATACGGGCCTCTCTCGAGGAATCCCTGGATGGTCTGCGGATCTTCGTCCGAGAGTGCTATCATGGTCAGCCCATCCGGAGAGAGTTGGTCATAAAGGGAAGCCATGGAGGGCATCTCGGCCCGACAAGGTGCGCACCAGGTGGCCCAAAAATTCAGAAAAAGAATCTTGCCCTGAAGATCGGTCAGAGAAACATCCTGCTGGGCCAGGGTTTTTAATGTCCCGGACAGATCTACGGGTTGACGGTCCTCTGGTTCTGACCACTCCACCTCCTGCGGACCCATCAGTGGTCCCGAGCATCCGAACAGGATCAGCAGGACTGCAGCCAGTACTAGGATCGGACCACGAAAAACTGGAATCCAGGGACTTTTTGGATCGAGCGACATCTCTACCCCTTGAAGGCGAGTCCGATCTTAACATACTCAAAGTGATAGCCCGGATGATGCATAGGTTTTCTTCACTTCGCTCAGATGAAGGCGGCGTGACGAAGTGCTGGAGGCGCCACGATGACAAGGCGTGCAAGAAAGCACAACACAGTCAGCGTGGATGATTGTGGCACTGCAGTAGACAACTTATGCATTATCAGGGCTGGCGATCTCTCGTT
>JAUXKG010000373.1 GCA_030624355.1 Acidobacteriota bacterium | reverse complement strand
CACGAAAAGCCTGTCCTTCGGCGATCTGGATACGCCGCTCGATATCTCGAACGGCATCAAGATACTGGCTGAGCTGGACTCGGTCCCTGGGACCGAGCTGGTTCATTAATTCCGTGGTCGCCTCGGTCACCGAGTCCAGCAGGCTGCCGTCCTGCTGAATGCGGGCCAGCCGTACGGCCGGGTCGGTGCTGTCACTGTCCCCGAAAAGGCGTTCAAAGACTGCGCGCGGCCGGCCTTCGCTGGGAAGCGGCGTGGTGGCCGTGCTCCAGGAGAGGGTGTTGAGGTAGGCACAGCTCCAACCTCTTTCGCACACTCCTGCAACGTCGGTATTGTGCAGTCCCAGGTTGTGCAGTCCCAGCTCGAGCGAGGCCAGCTGGGTTTGCTTGCCCAGTTCCCGGGCGGCGATCTGATCCACCGAGATTCCCACCTTGCCTTCCATCCTGGGATGGACGCCCGTCAGGAAGGTGGCACCGGCGCGCTCAGGGGGTGCGACCTCGCCTTCTCCGGGCTGTGGATAGGCCAGGTTGTGGCTCAGGCCGCTCAGGACCAGCATGCGGTCCCTGAAAGGGGCCAACGGCTGCAGAGTCGGAGGTAACTGAAAACCGGTACCTTCGATAAGCGGCGTCCAATGGTCCATGATCATCCCGTTCGGGGAATAGACGAAGGACAGTCGGGTTGCCCGTTTGGCCGCGGTACTTCCCATCGCAGCCAGGGCGGGAACCATTGAATCCAGCAAGGGTAATGCCAGCGCCGTGCCCATGCCGCGTAGAATGGTGCGGCGGGAAATGGCTTTCTTGGTAATGATCATGGTTCTCGAGACCTCCTCATCTGAAAGGGTGTACTCTTGACGATACTTGAAATGAGCGACGACCAGCGGTAATTGTCGGAAGCGGCCTCCCGAATGATCTCCCGAAGGGCCGGCGCATCGTAATATTCAATTCCTCGACCCAAGGCGTAGGTGAGAAGTTTTTCCGTAACGGTAGCAACAAAATCTTCACTTCTTTTGCCCAGTACCATTTGAAGTCCCGCCGGACCGTGAAACTGGGTGCCGTCGGGCATCACCCCTGAGTTGTCGATTGGGGTATCCGAATCCATGGTCCGCCAACTGCCCGTCCCGTCAAAGTTTTCCAGAGCAAAGCCCAGCGGGTCCATATGGTTGTGGCAACTCGCGCAAACGGGATTAACACGGTGCTGCTCCATCTGCTGGCGCATGGTGAGCATCTCGCCATCTTCGCCGCGATCCTGCAGCTCTGGAATGTCAATATCGGTTGGCGGTGGCGCGGGTGGTGTGCCCAGTATGTTATCCAGCACCCATTTGCCTCGCAGCACCGGGGAAGTTCTGTTGGCATAGGACGTCACTGTAAGGATGCTTCCCTTACCCAGCAATCCTCTCCGTTCCTCTTGGTTCAACTTCACCCGACGAAAGTGGCTACCGAAGATGTTGGGTATCCCATAGTGGCGAGCCAGACGCTCATTGACGAATGTATGGTCTGCATTCAAGAGGTCCAGTACGCTGCGATCCTCGCGTAAAAGGCTCTCGAAGAAAAGCTCCGCCTCCACATGGAAGGCTTCCCTCAGGTTGTCGTCGAAATAGGGAAAGGTCTCCGGATCGGGGCTGACCGAGCGCAGACTACGCAGCTGCATCCACTGGCCGCCGAAATTGATTACCAGAGCCTTGGAGCGCCAATCGCCCAGCAAACGTCGTACCTCCTGCTCCAGTGTCACGGGATCTCTGAGTTTGCCCCTTTCGGCCAACTCAAGAAGCTGATCGTCGGGGAGACTGCTCCAGAGAAAGAAGGACAAGCGGGAGGCCAGCTCAAGGTCGCTGATGGGATAGGCGGTGTTGGCCGCCACATTCTCCGGATCGAGTTCGATTCGGAACAAAAACTCGGGGCCAACCAGAACTCTCTCCAAGGCCGTCCTGATTCCTGCTTCGAAGCCCTGGCTCCGGCCAGCTTGGTAAAAGCCCATGAGAGTCTGGAGGTCTTTGTCCGTTAAAGGCCGACGATAAGCGCGGCGTGCCAGGGTAGAAAGGATCTTTCTGGCACACGGTTCCTCCTCCTCGACGGTGCTCGGACGGCACACAAAGATCTTGCGGCGAGTGCTGGTTGTCTCCCCGATCCCTTTCGCGTTGTAAGGCCCACCAATGCTGACTGTGGCCACACCAGGGGCACCCCCCTTGTATTGGAGCAAGTCATACTGCGTCATCCGTGACCTGGCCGGACCTTCGGGTACGGAGGTTTCCATCAGGAAAGCGACCCCCACCAATCGCGGACCCGCTTTGGCTGGGAAGCGGACCTCCAGGATCTCATCAGCCGTGCGCTCATAGGTTTCCTGGGCGGGGTCCCCCATGGCTCCCGATGAAAAAATTGGGGCTGACCTGCCATAGCTTTTCCCACCGATCGTGAATCGTTTGACGAGTGCGCCATCCAGGCGGATATCCAGATGGTGGGGCTCGCCCAAGCCGCGGATATAATCTCTGGAGTTTCTTCCCAGACGGACCTTTATGATGTACTCGCCGTCAAGCGGGAAGTGATGGCGCACCGCGATTCCACCACGCGACCCGAAGGGCAGAGCTTCATCCATGCGGTCATCTTGCACGAAGTACTTGGGGACAGTGTAAGTTTCAAAGACAGGCTGGGTATCAGGATCTCCTATGGCGAGACGACTGATCTTGCGTGCCACTGACAGGTATCTCTCCAACAGCAATGGCGATACCGTCAGGACATCCCCGATGTTGTCAAAGCCGTATCTTGAATCATCACCGGGTAGAAGGTTTTCGCCATCGATATCGATGGCCAGCAAGTCACGTACCGCATTGGTGTATTGGACGCGGTTGAGACGATGCAACACCGGCCTTCCCGGATTGGGATTGGCTGCTGCTGCCCGGTCCAGGGCCGTCTCCAGGTAGCTTGCAAAGGATTCGTAGTTGGCCTTGTCCGGCCGCGGCATTCCGGCAGGTGGCATGGCACCGGTGCGCAGTTTTTTCACCACCTTTTCCCATACCTCCGGCTCCTCGCTGATTTTCTCGACATCCAACCTGCTCAGCACAAGTTCAGCCGTACGCAAGTTCTCGTTGTGGCAGGTGATGCAGTAGCGATCCAGAAGCGACTGATAGGAGGGTGTGTGTGAGGGTACCAGATTCTGCAGCCCAACTGCCTGAAGGGAACCGACCCCCGCCAACACGATTCCAATGGAGCCCAGAGTCGTCCTTAACTTTGAAGTTAAATCCATGTGGCTAGTCGAAGCCAAATTATTACTATGTCCATGGACTGACTGTCAAGCAGAGACGCCGGCCGCCATATGTCGTGGTCACAATGGCCATAAATCCTTCTGCCGCGCAGCCACCTAGGGCCTCTCTTCGGCCAATCTGCTTTTGAACTCCTCCCATTTGTAAAAATTGAGGTGGGGATCAGCCAAGTAATTGGCAAGTTTCTGGGGATTCTCGCTCAACAGTGCCTTCGATTGTTCTCTATAGTACGTGACCTTCTCCTGGTACCCAAGCTGCTGGTATTGATGAGTCAGAAACTGGAATCCTCTATATTGAGCCATTGTGTGCTCGGCCTGGT
>JAUXKG010000416.1 GCA_030624355.1 Acidobacteriota bacterium | reverse complement strand
TTGGCACCCCCCTTCATAAGGCGCTCGGCGGCAGCCAGTTTGTTCTGAACCACGGCATGGTGGAGCGGGGTGGCTCCGTATTTGTCTGTGCTATTCACCCTGCTGCGGTAGCGGAGAAGAACATCGATCACCTCTGCCTTGCCGTAATAGGCAGCATGATGGAGCATGGTCCGATCGTCGGGCAATTGCTTGCGCCTCTTAGCGCGATTTTTCAAAAGCACTTCGACCACGTCAGGCTTGTTGTCCAGGATGGCCCAGTAAAGAGGCGGCTTTTCATACTGCTTGTGGTAGTTGACCTTGGCTCCGTTGCTGATCAGAACTTCGGCCACCCCGGCGGTATCCGCTAGATGCAGTGGTGTGAGTCCCTTGGGATTCTCGGCCATCACCTTGGCGCCGCCTTCAATAAGCGCTTGTGCCACTTCTTTATTCACAGCCAGATGCAGTGGAGTCCGGCCGATGCCATCGCCGGCCATCACCAACGCACCGGCTCCCACCAGAATCTTCACCACCTCTGCCGTGGAAGCGAAATGGAGAGGAGTTTGCTGCCGGTAGGTGCCACCCTCGTATCGGGCGTTGGCGAGTGAGGGGTCCTTCGCCAGCAGTTTTTTGACCTGCTCAGCGTTGCCCTGCTTGGAGGCCTCGAAGATATCCGGTCCTTCCGAGAGATCGCAGCCACCAAAAACAGCGAGCAGCAGTACCAAAGGACCAGCAATCACTCCCCGGAATTGCAAATCATTCTCAGTCATCACACGCTCCTTTCGATTCGACATCGTCATCTCACAAACAGAGAAAATAGTCCATCAAAACGTGTCCAGGTTGGATGTCTTAGAAACCACAGATCGGTTTACCGAACGCCAACTGATCGCTCCTATCTAACGGCTTTTAACTGTGCCAGATAGCGGGCTAAACTCCGAGCCTCTTCATCAGAAAGCACTAACCTTGGCACCGTTGATTTTTGTTCTCCTTCCTGATGATCCCTTAAAAAACCAGCCAGCCAGCCAGCCTCACGACGACTTCCTATGCCGGTAAGATCGGAGGCTATCGGGGCCCCTGTCTCATTGAGAATGTGACATAGGCTGCACTGTCTTTGCACATAGACTTTCTCTCCGGGTTCCTTCGTTCCCCCTGCCATCTGCTTCTGAATCGAGTTGCCCACCATGTTCTGCATGTCACCACTCAAAGCTGTAGTCCCTTCGGTGACAGCTTTGCTTCCAGGCAGGTGGCAATTCGTGCAGTCATTGGGAGCTGTAAAGCCGTTATGACAGGCAGCAAAACAGCGTGCCATCATGATGCCAAAGGGATAGATGTCGTCCTCATAATCCCTGATATCTTCGACGGTATTCAGATGTTCCCCTTGTTCTAGAAGTACACCATCAGCGCTGGCGTATGGGAGTCCAAGGTTGTGACAATTGCCACAGTCCTCGTAGCCGGTTCCGAAATAGGCATTGAAAAACCGATCTCTACTCTTATGGTTGCCGTGGGAAAACCTTATGTTGTTGTTTTCGATATCAAAGAACCATCCTTTTTCTCTGTAATCTCTAATCGTGTCGACGTCTCTTCTAAAATTCTCGTTGTAATCCGGAATTATCCTGTCTGGTTCCTCTTCATGCTCTCCCAACTTCGCGGCCTTGACCTCCCGAAGAGGTTCACTGTCTTGCACGTGGCACCAATTGCAATCGTTGGGTGCCGTCACATTGTTGTGACAGATCAGACAGGTTTCCTCTTCGATTCCGTACGGGATTTCATTGTCTTGATGCTTGCGGATCTCAGAAACGGAATCTACTTTCGTGCCGTCTGTCGGTTGAGGAAATTCTACTCGGTGACAGTTGGCACAGTCGTGAAATCCCGTCCCGAAGTAAGCTCTGAACCATCTATCTCTCCTCGAATGGTTGCCATGGGAGAACCTGATAAGCCCATTTTGAATGTCGAACGACCATCTTTTCTGCCGGTAAGCTCTGATTGTGCCAGCTTCATCCTGTGCGCTCACCGTTACCGGCTTCTCTCTCAGGTCAGAAAAAAGAATCAGGACCACCGCAATGGCCAACAGCGTGGTGGCTCTAACAGGCCCGCTCCCACTTTTCATGTTTCGATTTTACTTGATGAGCCAATGAGCCAGAAGGTGTGACTTTCGTGCTGCGCCTGGCACAGAACCAACATTCTGGTCGGTGACCCAGGTGATGAGAGCCGTACGTACTCCCAATGATTGCATTTCATCGGTGACTCCATAACAAGACGGCCGCTACACCTTGACGCACCTGAGGTAAGATGAAAGATAACTTCGCTGCTGTTCTTGTAGCCTATCTGTTTCCCAGTACTACCTCTATGTCACTGACAAAGACCGCTTCGTCCTGGAATCCTTCGTACCTTTTATATATCTTTCCCTCCTTGTTGATGAGGAAAGAGGTTGGAAAACCCGTGACTTTCCAGATCGCCAGTGTCTGCAGTTCTCCCATCAACACGGTATAATTGATCCCTGTTGCACTCACGAGGGACTTCACAGGCTCCACCATGGGATCTATCGCAACACCAACGACTCGAAAATCCCCACGCTGATTGTATTTGTCATTTATTGCGATGACGTTCGGGAACTCTGCCCGACAAACTTCGCAGGTCGTGGTAAAGATATTCAGGAACACCACTTTTCCCTGGAAGCTGGACAATGTTACGGCGTCTTCCTGAAGCTTTTCTATGTCCTTCAGGGAGAAACCGGGAGCGGCCTGCAACTCCTCGCCCAGTAAATAGCCAGGGCATGGAAAAAAGGAAAGCAAAACCACCCAGGTCGCCCACAGAACCATCGAATTATTCTTCATTCCTTGGGTTCACTCCAAAAAGTGTTGAGCTCAGCAACGTCCAATCTTACAGCTCCTCTGAACCAACCTGAGTCTCATCTTGCCAATCTGAAATGTATCGTTTTATCTGTGCGCCAAATGAAAGGTATCGATTTCTGATCATACGCTTCAGCGAATAGACTCTTGTCAGGACTTAAAAAATATTCGAAGTGCCCGTCCCTCGATTTCCTCTCGATGACATGTTCTTTGAAGGTAGCCTCCACCAGGATTCCCAGTTCAGGGGCAAAATAGAGGTCTCCGG